>JAPLGK010000141.1 GCA_026390195.1 Caldisericota bacterium | reverse complement strand
CCGGGTTGAGGTGGTTCCGCTCAAGGGCAGTACCGTCCAGACGTATCTGACGGAGCTCAGGGCAGAACTGGAGAAGCTGCCGGGTATCACCATCAGCGGAACGGGAACCAGGACGGTCGGCGCCATCGTCTACCAGAACCTTGTCGTCCTGCGTGCGGGGAGCCAGACAGAATACTGCCTCCTGCAGTCCGGCGGCAATGTCTACCAGTTGCAGTGCACGGCGGAGGTGGGGCTGGTGAACGCTGCCACTCCCGGCTTCTGGACCATCCTGGGATCGTTCGTCACAGTGCCCTGACATTCTCTGGGCAGAGCCAGATGTCCTGTCCATCCGGCGCGCGCGCGTCGGGCAGGACCGGCTTTTATTGCATTGTGTGGCATGGGCACGTATAATTTGATGATCTCAACCTCTGGAGGTACACATGGACAGGACACAGGCGAAGCTGCTACGGGCGCTGATGAAACGGCCTCTCAGTTTCTGGCAACTGGTGGGCAAGCAGGACGACGCCATCCGCGGCTACATCGATGCGCTCAAGACGCTCAAGATCAAAGGATACGTCGAAGCGAAGGGCGACCTCATCGCCGTGACGAAGGACGGCAAGGAGTACGCTCGCACGAACGGCGTCGAGAAGGAAGAGTCCATGATGTGCCCCACCTGCGGCGCGACGGGCGTCAAGCCGCGTGGGTGGCTCAAGGATATCATCCCGGAGTATACGGCACTGGCGAAGGGACGCCCGGAGGTCACCGCTGAGTTCGACCAGGGCGTCGTACCGCTGGAGAAGAACCTCGACCGCATCGCCTACATCTACGAGCGCGGCGACCTTGAGAACAAGAGCATCTTCATCCTTGGCGACGAAGATATCCTCAGCGTCGGCCTTGCCCTGACCGGCAAGTGCAAACGGATCACCGTCGTGGAGATCGACAAGCGCGTCAACAAGTTCATCCGCAAGGTCATCAAGGAGAAGGGCTGGACGAACATCGAGGTCTATGACTATGATGCCCGCGATCCCGTCCCCGAGGAACTAAGGGGCAAGTTCGACGTCTTCATCACCGACCCGGTCGAGACAGTCGAAGGCATGAAGCTCTTCTACTCGCGCTGCTGTGAAGCTCTCAGAGGAAAGAGCTGCTCAGGCTACTTCGGCATCTCGCACTTCGAGTCCGGCTTGGCCAAGTGGATGGGTGTCGAGAAGGACCTCCTCCGCATGAACCTGGTCATCACGGACATCCTCCGTGACTTCAACAATTACCTTCTGACCGGTGAGCGCATCGTCGAGAAGGGCTTCCGTATCGTCACCGAGTCCCCCTTTGCCCTCAAGGCACCCGACTTTGCCTGGTATCGCTCGACCTTCTTCCGTGTTGAGGCTGTCAAGAAGCCGCGTCCTCTGATCACCCAGCGCGTGGAATGGGCACGCGAGCTCTACTTCGACGAGGACACGTTCGTAGCCCTGCCCTGACGGCAGACTAAGCAGGCGTGACCCGCAAGAAGGGCGAGGTCACCGAGATCACCGCTGGAGGCATCGTCTTCAACGGTGACAAGGTGCTCGTTCTCAGAAACCTGAAGGGAGTATGGGTCTTCCCGAAAGGACATGTCGAACTTGGAGAAAGCCACGAGCAGACGGCTCTCCGAGAAGTCCTCGAGGAGTCTGGACTGCACGCCCTCATCGTGGGAAAGGCGGGCATGTCGTCGTTTCATTTCTACTCCTATATGGACAAGGCGGTCCATCGGAAAATCGTGTACTGGTTTGAGATGGAGACCACGGATACACAGGTGACCGTCAACCGCGAGCTCAGGATGGGCGCGTTTTTCGAGGCAGAGGAAGCCGTGCACATTCTGAGCTTCCCCAATGACGTCACGAACCTGAAGACCATTCTGGAACGGCGCGCAAACGATGTATGCAACAGTCGCGAGTGTTAGCGTCGTCGGCCTGACGGCCCATCCCGTGCAGGTCGAGGTCGACATCGCCGACGGCCTGCCCGTCTTCACCATCGTTGGCCTCCCGGACGCAACTGTCCAGGAGGCTCGCGAGCGCGTCAAGAGCGCCGTCCGGAATGCCGGTTTCCACTTTCCTGTTCACCGCATCACGGTGAACCTCGCGCCGGCCGATCTTCGCAAGGAAGGTCCGTTCTTCGACCTCCCCGTGGCCATCGGCATTCTCAAGGCCTCCGGCCAGCTCGAGGCCCCGCTCGACGGCTACGTTTTCCTCGGTGAGCTCTCGCTCGAAGGAACGTTGCGGCCCGTCCATGGGGTCCTGCCCGCTGTCGCTGGTCTTGCTGCTGCGGATGGGACGCACACCTATGTCGTGCCCCTCCAGAACGTGGGTGAGCTTGCCCTCCTCGAGGGGACGCGTCTGCTGCCCTCCGTCGGCCTCAGCGAAGTGGTGCAGGCAATCGTCGAGGGGCCGGTGATCCAGATTGTTCCGGCCTATGATCCGCCTGCGGGAGCGGTCGATTCAGCCCTGGACTTCGCAGACGTCAAGGGCCAGGCGACCGCCAAGAGGGCCATGGAGATTGCCGCGGCCGGAGGGCACAACATCCTGCTTAGCGGCTCGCCCGGTTCGGGCAAGACGATGCTTGCAGAACGTCTGCCGGGGATCATGCCACCGATGATGCGCGAGGAGGTCCTGGAGGTCACGACCGTCTACAGCGCCGCCGGCCTGCTGATGGACGGACAGTCCATGGTCGAACAGCGGCCGTTCCGCCACCCTCACCACACGGCATCCAGCATTGCCGTCATCGGCGGAGGAGCCACGGCGCGCCCGGGCGAGATCTCGCTCGCCGACAGGGGTGTCCTGTTCATGGACGAGCTGCCCGAGTTTCACAGGGATGTCCTGGAGGTCCTGCGTCAGCCCCTCGAGAGCGGTACCGTCACCATTTCGCGCGTGCGTCAGACCCTGACGTATCCTGCTCATTTTCTGCTCGTCGCAGCGATGAACCCGTGTCCGTGCGGCTGGTACGGTGATACGAGCCATCCCTGCATCTGTTCAGCCTCTGATGTCAGGCGGTATCGCAGCCGGATCAGCGGGCCACTCCTGGACCGCTTCGACATGGTCCTTTCCATTCCGCGTCTGCAGGCTTCCGAGCTGGGCGACTTGCGGGCAGGCGAGACGTCGAGGGCAATTCGTGAGCGCGTCACCCTTGCCCGGGAGCGTGCGCGGGGAGTCCTCGAGGAACGCGGCCTTCGTGCCAACGCCGACCTCTCCGGTCCGCAGGTGCGCAGGCTCGTCACGCTGGACCGCGATGCACAGGCGTTCCTTACCATGGCCGTCACACGGTTCAGCCTCAGCGGACGGGGCTATGACAAGGTCCTCAAGGTCGCCCGCACGATTGCCGACCTGGACGGAGCTCAGCGGGTTCGCGCGGAACACATCAGCGAGGCGCTGCAGTACAGGTCCGCGGGAGCCGCCTGGGACACCTGAACCCGGGAACCCGCAAGCGGCAATGCCCGTCTCAGAGGCGCAGGTCCTGTTGGGAGGTCCCGAGCAGAGCCTGGTTGCTGAACCGGCATCCTCTGATATACTCGCAGGGAGAGGCCGGTAGGGCTGAAGAGAGAGGTGGGGATGAACTGCAGGACGTTTCGATGGTTTGTGATTGTGTTCCTCGTATGCTGCTGTGCTGAAGTGGCTCTGCTGCCTGTCCTTTCTGCTCAGGCAGTCGACACGACGTCATGGTTCCGCCTGCTGACCGTAGACAGCGGTCTTTCCATCTCGCTGAACGGCACGAAGCTGTCCGCCAGAGCGATGCGCATCGGGCATACCGTTCTGGTCCCCCTCAGCGTACTGCATCAGGCATGGGGTGCCGCTTGTGCGGTGTCACCTGCTGGTTCCACTCTCACCATCGGGTCCCGGCGTGCCGTCTGGCAGGGGATGTCGGCCACCTACCGTCTCGACCACCTCGACCTTCCCTGGAGTGTTGTACCAGTCCTGTCGGGTGGGCAGTTGTACGTTCCACTGCGGGAGCTGATGGAACCGATGGGAGCCTTTGTGGGGAAGCGGACGCCCTCGGGTGACGTGGTTGTCGCCTACTCGACGAAGTGGCAGAAAGAACCATGGCTTCGCCAGGGCCAGCTGGCTCAGCTCGAGACGGTCAATCTGACTCACACCAGCGTGACACGTGTCGCGACGACCCGCAAGGTGGTGGCATTCACCTTTGACGACAACTGGGACGCTGTGGCGGCAGTCCGCATCGCCGAGCTGTTCCGCACGTACAACGGCCACTGTACCTTCTTCGTCATCGGCACGAACGTCCGCATGCATCCCGACGCCATACGCACGATGGTGCGGCTGGGACATGATATCGGCAACCATACCCTGAGCCATCCCGCTGCGACGAGCATCACCGATGCCACGTTCGTCAAACAGATCCAGGCATGTGAACAGGTTCTGAACGGTATGGGGCTGACGAGCCGGCCCTACTTCCGGTTTCCCTATTTCGCCGAAGACAGCCATCTGATGCGCATCGTGACCGACCAGGGATACATTACGGTTGGTTCGGCGTGGACCATCGAGGATACGGGGCCCAATCGGTCGGCTGCACTCAGCGTCGCGACGGTGCGGCGGTTTATCAGCCCGGGCGTCATCTTCGTAGGTCACGCCAACAGCATGGCGACATATGACGCCATGAAGGCGGTCCTCCCGGAGCTGGCGCGTCAGGGCTACAGCTTCGTCTCCATCAGTGAGCTTCTCCGCGGACGCTGACTGTCGGGGGCAGAGTGAGGGATGAGCCCCATCCGGTTCTCCGTGGCGTTGTCACCGAGCGCACAGGTCGTGGTGAGTTGAAGGGCGTCGCTGGTGAGAGGAGCCTCAGTGAGAGGAGGAGGGTAGGCTGAGGGTGTTCCTCAGCCAGGGAAGCACGACGTCCAGAAATGCCTGAGGGCCCTCCTCCTGCGGCACATGACCGAGTCCGGCGAGGGGCACGAACGCGAAGTGGTCATTCAGGGAGACGAGGCGCCTGCTTTCCGACTGCGGAATGATCCGGTCGTCGTTGCCATGTACGATCAGCGCAGGTTGTTGAATCGATCCGACCTGAAACCAGAGGTTCAGTCGTCCGGGGGCCGACGTGACGTACCAGAGTCCCGCATCCCAGTTGCTTGCCGTCAGAGGCTTCCGATAGGCCGGGATGACGTCGAGCGGCATGATCGCAGGGTCGTGCCAGGCAGTCGTGACCAGGGATTGCATACGGGGCACCAGAGCCCGGACGAGCATTGGCCCCAGATGCTGCACCTGTGGCGTGCGGATGAGCCACTGCATGAACGCGTTTGACGTGTTGCCACCCGACACCGCGGGACTGACCAGGACCATTGCCTGCACGGCCTGAGGATACTTCAGGGCTATGTCGAGTGCGACCCCTCCTCCGGCGGAGTTGCCGATGAGGACAGCCTGCTCGAATCCGAGGGCATGCATCAGTTCCAGGGCAAGCTGTGCCTGCTCCGTCGGATCATACGGGTCGTAGCTGTGCCAGTCGCTTTGGAGGGGACGCTGGGACAGCCCAAAACCCGGGCGGTCGTAGGCGACGACGGTCCCCAGCTGTGCGAGGGCGGGAGCGACGCGGTCCCAGGTGAACGTGCTCGACCCGAACCCGTGCATGAGCAGGAAGAGGGGTTTGCCCTGTCCGTAGACCCTGTAATGAAGCCAGATGCCGCGCACAGAGATGAACTTGCCATCCTGGTCCGCGAGCTCATAGGGTGTCTTGCCCTGGTACGGGTGCACCGGGACGAGAAATGGTCCGAACGCCAACAGGGTGAGCAGGATAGCCAGGATAAGTGCTGAAGCGCGCGCGAAGCGTCTCATTATGGCTGGTTCGCTACCTGCGCAAGGAAGTCGGCGGTTGCCTGGACGACAAGGCGCCATTGCTCGGCAGGAGGGATGGTGGCAGCGTGGTCGCCCATCTGTACGCCATATGAACCGAATTGCGCATGGTTGCCCCCCTCGATGGGCCGGTACGTCGTCGCTGGGGGCAGCAGCAGCCGCGCCGCTGCAATCTTGGCGGGAGTCGCCAACCCGTCTCTGGATGCACTGACTGATAGGACAGGGAGGGCCGACGCGGACAGGTCGTCCGTGCTCGCCGGGTACGATGCCCACAGGACGAGGCCCTTGATCTCCCTGGTGTGCAGCCTCGCGAAGCGTGCTGCCATGGAGCCGCCCAGCGAATGGCCTCCGATGGCCCATGCACGAATCCCCTGGTACGTGTCGACGACGTCCTGCGCTCGTGCCGGCGAGAGAATGGCAAGGTTGAGCAGCATCGGCACGATGACGACGACACTGCCGCGTGCAGCGATACCGCGGGCGAGCGGTGCATAGGCACGCGGGTCGACGCGCCCGCCCGGGTACAGGATGAAGCCGATCCCGTTCTGCGCCCCGATCGGCTCGAACAGCAGGCGTCCGGCTGCATCGAGGGAGACCTTGACTTCATCATTGCTCCTCATGGCCGCATAGGCCTCAGCTGATGGCCTCGCAGGCGTGTTCGCCCACGCGACGAACCCGCCCACGGCCAAGCCGATGACGAGCAGCAGCGTTACCAGGATGCGTTTGAGTAGCCGCACGCCCGCCGCCTATGCCATCTCGTCCAGCAACGCTTCGTACGGCGCCATGTCGGTTGTCCAGCTCTGCCACAGTGCCGGCTTGTCATGCAGCGCTGGGTGCAGGTCGCCGTAGGTAGGTCTCTCGTGCACATACAGGACGCCGATCGGGATATGGTCGCCCCATTCCAGCGCCTTGGCAAAGGCGGCTTGTCGGTCCATCGGGTCGTAGTCTTCAGGAAGCTTCTGAACACGTTCCTTGTACCAGTCAAACGTGTTGACCTTGTTGAAGGTCACACACTGCTGCAGCACGTCGACGAGGGAGAACCCGTGGTGCCGTATGGCGGCGCGCATGGTAGTGGCCATATGCTCGGGGTCTCCCACGAACGTCCGTGCAACAAAGGAGCAATCCAATGCCACCGCAGTTGCCAGCGGACTGAAGGGCTCCAGCATGACGCCCAGCGTCTGGGCAACGGTTGTCGTCCCTGTTGAGGTCGTCGGCGACGCCTGCCCCTTAGTGAGACCGTAGATCTGGTTGTCATGGACGATCAGCGTGATGTCGACGTTCCGCCTCATCGCAGCCAGCAGGTGGTTGCCTCCTTCGCCGTAGTTGCATCCGTCGCCCGAGTGGACGACGACGGTCAGGTCGCCGTTCGCGATCTTCGCCGCCTGAGCCACGGGCAGGGCGCGTCCATGCAGGCCGTTGAAGACGTTGACGCCCTTGAGATAATGGGGCAGTTTGGCTGCCTGGCCGATGCCGGAGACGTACAGGAATCGGTTTCGCGGCATTTCGCTGGTCTCGAGGAGGTGATTCACGGTGTCCAGCAGAGCGAAGTTGCCGCAACCTGGGCACCAGGCGATGTCCATCCCGTTCTTCCACATGTCAGATCACCTCCAGGTCATGCAGCTTGCCCTCGATGTATGCAGCGCTCATGGGCCGTCCGTCGTAGCGCAGGACCGTATGCTTGATGCGCTTTCCTGTCTCACGCGCAATCAGCTGCGCGAACTGGGCGGTCGCGTTGCCTTCGACGGCCACGACCAGCCGGGCGCGTTCCATCTGGGCGAGCAGTCGCTCGGTCTTCAGGGGCCAGACCTCGTTGAAATGGACGAGCCGGAGGTCTGCCGGGTGGTCCAGTACGAGCTCTTCCAGCGCTCCAAAGCTCGAGCCCCATCCGACCAGGAGGGTTGGACCGTTGCCCAGGACGAGCGGATCCCCCATGTTGCTTAGCAGGTCCCGCTGCCTGTGAATGCGTTTGCCGACCATGCGCTCCCGGTTATCCAGGTCTTCGGTCAGATGTCCGGCCTCATCGTGTTCGTCGCTGTCGACGATCACCGGCCAGTCGGTCTGCAGGGGCACGAGACGCGGTGACACGCCGGATGGAGTCAGTGCATACCGCTGATACGGTTCATGGTATGACCCCGGTTCTGCAAGGTGCCGGTCCAGATGGACCTCGCCGAGTTCCCAGCGTGGCACCGTCACAAGTGTGTCAGCCAGTTGCTGGTCAGACAGGATGACGGCGGGGATCTGATACTTCGACGACAGTTCATACGCCTTCAGTGTCAGTGTAAAGGCGTCTTCTGCCGTGCGCGGCGCGCAGAGGTAGCGTACAAAATCACCATGTCCGGCATGCAGGACGAACCAGAGGTCGCCCTGTTCGGTGCGCGTCGGCAGTCCGGTGGCGGGCGCAGGGCGTTGAGCGTCGACGATGACGATGGGTGTCTCCGTCATGCCTGCCAATGAGAGTGCTTCGACCATGAGGGCGAACCCGCCGCCGGACGTCGAGACCATCTGCCGCACGCCTGCATAGCTGGCGCCCACGGCCATGTTCGCCGCCGAGGTCTCGTCCTCCGCCTGTTCGACGACGATGCCGTACTGCTCTGCATGTGCCGCAAGATAGTTCATGATGCCAGAGCTAGGTGTCATCGGATAGCCGGAGTAGAACCTGACGCCTGCGACGATGGCTGCCGCGCCGATCGACTGGCTTGCGTTGGCCAGGAGGTGGTGGCTAAGTTTCCGTGCCGGCAGTGACCACGTTTCCATGACCGGCTGGGCGTACCCTTCCTCAAGGACGGGCAGGTTCTTCTCCAGGATTCTGACGGGCAGTACCTTCCGCGTTGCCGCAGCCGCTGCCTCGAGGGGAATGCCCAGCATGCGGCACACGGCTCCGAACAGGAAGACGTTGGCGGCTCGCGCCTCGCCCGCGAGAGCTATTGCGCGTTCAGTTGCGGGGATTCGTGTTGCCCCAGGAAGATCCACACCGGATTTGGTGTCACACAGCATGCGCGTCGACGGTCCGATTTCGGACTCGTGACCATTCCCGGCAAGGTGGTAGGGGAGGACGGACGAGGCCAGTGGGACGAACAGGTCGATGAGTGGCTGGACAGCGTAGTGCAGCGCGTCGGACGCTCGTATCGTCGTGGCGTCCAACCCGCCGCGGATGCGGCTGTGGTAGCTTTCGTCCTGCAGGACGTAGTACCCACGGTCGAACAGGACGCGTGCGACGAGCGCCCCGAGTGTCTTGACCCCCTGTCCTGCCTCGCCGCTGATGGTGATGCTAATGTCCATGATGGCTCCTTTGGGATGGACTAGTGACCTGTTGCTTCCCGGGCGTTGCGCACCCAGTCATGGTCCGCAGCGAGTGCGCGCCCGACGCCTACCAGGTCGGCCACTCCGCTCTGGATAATGTCTTGTGCGGTCTGTGGCTGTGTGATGCCACCGGTACAGACGACGTGACAGTGGACGGCTGCCGAGACGGCCTCGGCAAACGGTCGGAAGTATGCTTCGCCCGTGAGCCCGGCGGGGCGGCTTCCGCAGATGCCCGCCGACAGGTCGAGGATGGCGACGCCCATGTCGTCAAGTGCGCGTGCGGCTTCGACACCTTCCGCCATGGTGAGGCCCCCTTCGTAGAGTTGAAGGAGGGGCGGGTTGTCTGCGACGCCAAGCCTGACCATGAGCGGCAGGTCCCCATGCACGGCTGCTCGTACTTCCTCGACGATTTCGAGCAGCAGGCGCCTTCGCCCTGCTGGTGTTCTGCCGTATGCGTCGGTACGGTGATTGGTCAGGGGGCTGAGGAACTCTCCCAGCAGGTAGCCGTGAGCACAGTGGACCTCGACGAAATCGTAGCCGGCCTCCTGGACGCGCGCAGCCGCTGCTCCAAAGGCGCGAATGGTTGCGACGATATCGCCTTTTGACATCTCCTCTGGGACCAGGTGCGACACCGGGTTCTCTACAGCGCTTGGGCCGAGACATCTTCCGGGCATCTCCTCCCGCCGGTTCGACCCGGCATGGCTTACCTGAGCAGAGCACAGGGCGCCGGCGGCGTGGATCGCCGCGGCGATGGCGGCATGTACGGACGTGTGCTCGTCCGATGCCAGCGAGATCTGGCCGGGTGAAGCGCGTCCTTCCGGTGTGACACAGGAGTGTTCCACGACGACCAGGGCCACACCGGTGGCGGCCAGCGAGCCGTAGTAGTCGGCCGTCGTGGGGCTCGGATACCCCTCTGCATCCGCCTGTTCGGTTGCCATGGGTGGCAGGACAAGACGGTTTGCAAGGCAGACTCCCGCCACGTCCAGTTCGGAGAAGAGGTCCTTCATGGTCATCCTCCTGTATGGGATCCAGGGACTTGCATCATGATGTCATTCTAGAGTCTGCGCAAACCTTTGCAAGGATGGGACTCATGCTGGACAGTGGCCGCAGGGACACATTGAGGCTATACTAAATATGAATGGTGCCAGGCTATCGGCATCGTGTCTTGAAAGGAGCATAACCATGGATGAACGACGTGGGCAGGCATATCACCGCAGATTCTCGCCGCTCTATACAGACTACTACGAGTATTCCATGACGCAGGGCTACTACCTGTCGGGCAAGGGGCAGGACGAGGCCGTGTTCGACATCTTCTACCGTCAGAATCCCTACCAGGGAGGATACGCCGTCGCGGCAGGCCTGCGCGACGCCGTCGAGTATGTGCTCAACATGCGCTTCACGTCGGAGGAACTCGGCTACCTGAGTTCGCTTGGGTACCGAGACGATTTCCTCCAGGTGCTCGAGAAGACGCGGTTTACGGGCGACATCACGGCCGTGCCCGAAGGCGAGGTCGTCTTTCCGGGGGAACCCATGATCAGCGTTAAGGGTCCACTCATGGAGACCCAGCTCCTGGAGGGCCTCATGCTCAGTACCGTGAACTTCCAGACGCTCGTCGCAACCAAAGCACGCCGCATGGTGTGCGCGGCTGAGGGGAGGAGCATCTACGACTTCGGTCTCAGGCGGGCGCAGGGAGACGGCGGCATGGGTGCCAGCCGGGCGTGCTTCGTGGGCGGCGTCGCGTCGACATCCAACGTCCTGCTGGCGTTTGAAGAAGCCGTGCCCGTGAGTGGGACCATGACCCACAGCTGGATCCAGAGCTTTGACTCGGAGCTAGAGGCGTTCCGCGTGGACGCACAGATGCATCTGGACGATGCCGTCCTGCTCCTCGACACCTATGATACCCTGAGACAGGGACTGCCCAACGCCGTCATGGTGGGCAGGGAGCTGGAGCGACAAGGTCACCACCTCCGGGGCGTCCGGCTGGACTCGGGCGACCTCTCGTAC
>JAPLGK010000134.1 GCA_026390195.1 Caldisericota bacterium | reverse complement strand
GTGCACACGTCATCCGAACCCGGGGACGTTGCGTCCGAACCATTCCAGATCAAGGACTTGCCCACGGTTTCTACAACCATCTATGTGGGTCCAGGCACACCGGACGGGCAGAATGGGTGGTTCGTCAGCGAGCCCATGGTGACGCTGGCAGCTTCCTCGAACGTGGAGGGGTGGCTTGAGCTGCACTACGGTATCGACAGTGAACCGACCATCTTGTACACCGTGCCGTTCCAGATTCCATCGGGCGTGCACACGCTGAAGTATCGTGCCCGCAATGTCGACGAGGGGATTGACGAGGAATCGGTCAAGACAGCCGAGTTCCGTGTGGCCACGACGGGCCCCATCCTCGCTATCGATGGTGCCGACAGGCGCCTCGTGACTTCCTCCTCGTTCACACTGACGGGGTCGGTCAAGGCATCTGCAGCTCCTGTCACGTTGGTGGACGTGCTTGGCAAGGAGACGCATATCATCGTGGGAGGGACCTTCTCTGAGCCGTTGACCCTGTTTGAGGGGGCCAACGAACTGCGTGTCACCGCGACAGACGAGAGCGGCCGCACCACCTCTGCCACAGTGACCGTGACCGTCGACACCGTACCACCGAAGCTGACGGTATCTGCGCCGGTCAACTGGCAGGAAATCCATGCTGAGATGGTCATAGTGCGCGGGACGGTCGAGGCGGGGGCGACTCTTGGCATCAATGGTACTAAGCTGTCCAACATGATGCCGGACGGTTCGTTTGCTCATGAGGTGGCACTTAGCATTGGAGCCAACACCATCACTGTGACCGCACAGGACGCCGCCGGCAACACGCGCCGCGTGGCTGTCCTCATAACCCGTGTCCCCGCGAACGAGTCAACGATCGTCCTGACCATCAGCAACAAATACATGACGGTGAATGGCACGAAGATGGAGATCGACCCGGGTCGCGGCACGACGCCCGTCATCCAGAACGGCCGGACGCTCGTTCCGGTCGCTGCTATCATTGAGGCATTGGGCGGCAAGGTGGTCTGGGCAGCCTCGGCGCGAACCGCGACGGTCACGCTGGGCAATGCCGAGCTCGTGCTCACCATCGGTGGACCGACCGCATACGTGAATGGCAGACCCATAGCCATCGATACGGACCCCAAGGTCACGCCTGTCATCATCAATGGCCGCACCATGCTGCCGTTCCGGTTCGTCGCCGAGCAGCTGGGCGGTACCGTGGAGTGGAACGCGGCGACGAGGACTGTCGTGCTCCACTTCAGCGCATCCTAGCTGGGCACGCCGGTGGCATTCCTGCAGCAGTTGTACATGACGGACGGCGGCCGTATCGGCATTGCCGCCGTCGTCCTCCTTGCGCTTGGCGCCGGCATGACAGGCCTGGTTACGGCTGCCGGCAACCGCCGCCTGCTGAGGCGCGTGTTCGGCGAGGCGCAGGGACAGCAGTTTCAGGAACACCTCGCCGCAATCCTGCGAACCTTCGAGGATCATGCGGCGATGGAGTGCGAGGTACGGGACTCTCTGGCCCGCCTCGAGAAGACGAGCCACGGCTTCTTCGACACCGTGGACATTGAGCACTATGACGCATTTCCGGGACAGGCGGGGAAGTTCAGCTTCTCGCTGCTCATGCTCAACCGGAACGGGTCGGGGGTGATCCTGACGTCGCTGACCAGCGCCCAGGGCAGCAAGCTGTATGCCAAACTCATCGAGACCGGGAAGAGTGACACGGCGCTGAGCCGCGAAGAGCAGGACGTGCTGGGCAGACACGCACGGTCTTGACATGGGGTTGCATTTTGTACCGCGTTCCTATACTGTGTACATGTGCGTCACCTGTGGGTAGACGTTACCCGCTGGGGCGCGATCCTGAGAGAGCGAGGCGATAATGGCGAAGAAGGCGTCAGTCGAGAAGAAGAGCAAGCGCACCGGCTACTCGGTCGTTGTCGTTCCACAGTACGAAGGCTGCGCGCGTCAGTTCAAGGTCTCCCGCCTCGCCATCTATAGTGTCATTACTGCGTTCGTCCTCTTCATCTCGGGTTTCGTCTATGTCGTCGCGCAGAACACGCGCCTCAAGAACACCGTCGCCCAGTACAACGGCATGGGACTCGACCAGATGGTGCGCCTTCAGGCGAGTCAGCTCGATGCCGCCAACGAGGCCATCAGCAAGAGCAACACGGAACTGGATGCACTCAAGACGTATGTCGCGTATCTGGGGACCCTTGATGCCAAGGTCCGCAAAACCCTTGGCGTTGGCGGGAACAGCGTCTCCCTGGCATCCATTCTTAAATCGACGGCCACGCCGACCCTTTCTGTCAGCCGCGGTCTGGCCGCAGGTGCGACACAATTGTCGACGTCGGCTGCTGTCGTGCAGCAAGAAGCCCAAGATCGTGAGAAGAACCTTATCATCCTGCAGGATGCGGCCTCCAAGTACAACACGATGCTCGCGCAGACTCCTTCGCTCTGGCCCTTGTATGGACTCGTCACCTCTGACTATGGCTGGCGCTCCAACCCGTTTGGCGGCAGAGGCAGCGAGTTCCACGATGGTGTCGACATTGCTGCTCCGTATGGCACGGCAATCAGGGCGACAGCCGATGGCAAGGTGGAGCAGTCTGGGTGGAACGGCAGCTACGGCATTTCGGTGACGCTGTACCATCGGGACGGCATCGAGACCCTGTATGGTCACATGAGCCGCACAGCCGTGTCCACAGGCCAGACCGTCAAGAAGGGCCAGGTCATCGGCTACGAGGGATCGACCGGTCGTACAACCGGGGCTCACGTGCACTACGAAGTCATCGTTCACGGCAGCTCGGTGAACCCGATGACGTATCTCGACTAGGCGCGAAGGAAACAGCCATGGCATTTGGACCGTCCAAGACTTCCACAGAGAGCAAGACGGCGTCTGTCTTTGCCCATGACCTCGTGGTGAAGGGTGACGTCGAGAACCAGGGAGACCTGCGCA
Organism: Caldisericota bacterium; assembly: GCA_026390195.1. GTDB lineage: Bacteria > Caldisericota > Caldisericia > Cryosericales > Cryosericaceae > Cryosericum. The sequence continues at coordinate 3,548 of JAPLGK010000134.1, read as the reverse complement.
TCGAAGGTCAGCTGCACGGGAATGTTACCGGTCACGGGATGATCACGGTCGCCGAGCAGGGCGAGGTCCATGGCAATGTCGAAGGGCGTCAGGTCGTCGTGATGGGACGCGTCGAGGGGAACGTCAAGGGCGCGGAGAAGGTTGAGGTCTTGGAGAAGGCGACTGTCAAGGGCGACGTCACGAGTGCGCGCATCTCCGTCGAGGAGGGTGCGTCAGTGTCCGGAACATTCGACACGACTCCCCGAGAGGTTGCACCTGCAAGCGAGACAAAACCGCCCAGGGAATAGGCTGCGCCCGAATAGTGTGACCAGACCGGCGCTTCGTTCATGGCGCCGGTTTTTCATATGCCGGCGTCGTAGTGCCCTTTCGGTCATTCCCGCGGAGGCAGGAACCCAATACTTCATGCAAAGCTGGATTCCCCGATCCTCAGACATGACAAACGAGAGGGGACACACCACGATCCTATTGCACCGGGTTCATGGGTGCTATACTCTGAAATACGAGATGGTCTGGCTCGAGCGACGGTGACCTGAGAGGAGTCTGCTGGAGGGATACGATGGGAGAAGGCAAGCTGGCCGAGTTTCCAGCCCGTACGATTCTCGAAGTGCTGTTCACCAAGGATCCGAGCACACTTCTGTCTGTCACGACGAGGGCCGCCCGGTACGATGTCGTCGTAGGCCGCAGTGGTATTCGCTACGCGAGCCGGGGACAGCTGGGCGGCGAGACCGCCCTGTTCCTGCTGCTGATGGAGACCGAGGGCACGTTCGCGCTGGGCCCCGTCACCTCGGACTACGTGTCCAACTGCGTCTTCGAGAGCTTGAGCGATGTCGATGCCAGGTTCGCAGAATGGAGGAAACGCTTGACCGGTACCGATCTCCGATTCCTGGATCCCGGAAGCCTCTACTGGTGGCGCAGCAAGCTCAGCAAGGATGTGCAGCAGCTGGCCGCGCCGGAATATGAGATTGCGCAACTGACCAGGGACCGCGCGCAGACGATCGATTCGCTGGCGTCCGTGCTCGGACAGGACGTGCTCGAGGTTTCCAAGGTGCTGACACGGATGACGCGTCAGGAGTCCTTTGAGATCGTGCCATTTCTGCGTTCTCCGCGTCAGACGACCTATCGCTGTGTCGTTGCCTCACGCGACGCACTGGTGGCCAATGCTTTCTGGCAGAAGGTCTGTGGCGGGGAGATGCCGCTGCAGTGGGACAGCCGTGAGCTGCTCTACCGGAGGACGATTGCTTGCTCTTCCTATGACCTGGCGACCGTGTTTGTCATGCAGGTGCTGGACGACACGATGAAAGACATGGTCCGGCTTGCTGACGTACTCTTCTTCCTGTTGTCGGACCTGCCCTCCGATGAGGAAAAATACCTTGCCGAACTGCGGGACCTTAACCCGACGATGTCCGTGTTCTTCTGGGGTTCGAGGCGCCGGAGATGGGTGCGTCGCGTCCCGCAGTCGGTCCACTTCAGGGGCCCGCTCGAGCGCGAGGCTGTCCTGCAGTCTCTGGACGCGTTCCTGTAGGTGGGACGAGTCGGGAACGTGGTGGTGGGCGGAGGATACTGGCATCGCGTCCTGGTTGTCGATCTGGAGCAAGGAACGTCATGTGACGAGGCGCTTGACGCGGGCGTGTCGAATGAGTACTATGACCTCAGGGGCTGGGACCGTATGGGCATTCCCACGGCCGAAACGGCGAGACGGTTGAGCACGGTGGTTCTAGCGCCTGAAGGGTGAGACTCGTGTTGAGACAACGGAAGCGTGGACATACACTGAACATGCACAAGGTTCTGGCGCTCGTGGCGTGTTTCGTCATTGGCTATCTCATCTGGAGCACGGTCGCCGCGCTCGCCTATCTGGTCAAGGCAGACCGGGAGACGACACGCACGTTTGCCGAATTGCAACGGGTCAGCGCGCAGACGCTCGAACAGCAGAAGGCCATGGAATATCATGCGACCAAAGCCTACATCGAGAAGGTCGCGCGCGAGGACATGCTCATGAGCAGGAAGGGAGACACCGTCATCCTGTTCCCAATGGACCGCACAGTCCCGGAGCCGGTTCCCCCTGAGCCGGCTGGTCTTCCTCGCGTGCTGAGTCAGCTCATCACATGGGTCAAGGGATGGTTCTAGGGTTGTATTCTGGCCTGGACACTGTATGCTCTTGTATTGGAGCCTGCCACGTCGGCAGAGCTATCCCCCACAGAGGTGAGTGACTACTTTAATGGCCGAAGAGCACCGCATCAAGCTAACTGAAGGCATCGTCGTCAAGATCGTTCCGTTCGGAGCGTTCGTCAAGACAGACACCAATGAAGTAGGACTGGTTCACATCTCGGAAATCAGCGACACCTACGTCAAGGACGTCAACCAGTTCCTCAAGGAAGGGGACAAGGTCACCGTTCGAGTCATTGGCCGAAACAAAGATGGAAAGCTGAACCTCTCCATCAAGGCCGCCAAGGCCGCCGGTGGTGCGGATGGAACGCCTGATGCTTCCGCCACGGAAGGCAGCTCCCCCGCCCAGGCTTCTGCGCCAGGTGCGCCGTCTCCCCGCCCCTCCTACAGCTCGCGCCCCTTCCGTGAGAAGCCCGTGCTAAGCCCCTTCGACATGATGATGAAGCGGTATCTGCAGGACTCACAGGAGTGGCAGGTCGACAAGAAGAAGCGGACAGAGCGCAAGCGCGGATAGCGTCTCGCTTCTCCCTGACTTGACAGAGGCTGTCGCCTCTGCTACCATGTCTTGGCTTTCCATCACCCGGTGGCGGCGTAGCTCAGTTGGTTAGAGCATTCGGCTCATACCCGGAGTGTCGAGGGTTCGAATCCCCCCGCCGCCACCAAAGTAGCATCAGAACTGACTTTGGTGAGCTTTTTGTAAATCAAGAGATCATAGGAATAGCAAACGCCCATTTCATTATAGAAAGTACCTGTATTTTGATGATTTGCATTGTTTCATAGAATGACATTAAGGGAAGTCAAAAACAACAGATTTCAATATGGCTGTAAGTCTGTTACGGACAGTAATGACCTGAATTTGATTCGGTCAGTTAAAGAAGGAGGGGAGTATGACAAGAAAGTTGGTCACGTCCATAATTGCCCTTCTAATAATCTTTTCACTCCATATTCTTATGGCTTCAGCGACTCTCACAGGAGAAATCTGGCCAGTGTTTCGCCATGACCTTCAGCATACAGGGCGATCTTCATATGATACAAGTGGAAACAACGGCACGCTTAAGTGGAGATATGAAACTGGTAGCATATTTTCTTCTTCTGCCATTGGTTCTGATGGAACGATATATGTAGGGTCAGAAGACCATTACCTCTATGCACTGAACTCCGATGGCACACTCAAATGGAGATATCAGACTGGTGGCTACGTAGGCTCTTCTCCTGCCATTGATTCTGATGGAACGGTATATGTGGGGTCAGATGACCATTATCTTTATGGACTGAACTCCGACGGCACTCTTAAGTGGAGATATCAAACTGGTGTCAATATGAACTCTTCTCCAGCCATTGGTTCTGATGGAACGATATATGTGGGGTCACATGACCATTATATT
>JAPLGK010000002.1 GCA_026390195.1 Caldisericota bacterium | reverse complement strand
TCTTGACATCAAGCGTGGAATCATAGTCGATACCCTTCACTTCTTTCTTGTACTTCCGAATGGCCGACCGGAGCCCGTCGACAGCGAGGACCGAGCAGTGCATCTTGACTGGAGGGAGGACCCCCAACTCGTCGGCAGCCTGTTTCCATGTGATCGCCTCAGCCTCGTCGATCGTCTTGCCCTTGGCCAAGTCGGTGATGATGGAACCTGTAGCTATGTTGGAGGCACAGCCGTAGGACTGGAATTTCACATCCTCGATACGGTCGGTTGCCTTGTCAATCTTGAGGTAGACCGTGATTTCGTCGCCGCACGCGGGCGACCCTTCAGTAGCACAGGCGTCGGCGTTTTCGATGACGCCGATGTTGTGCGGGCTCTTGAAGTGCTCGATGACTTTCGCAGTGTACTTGATTGCCATGGTAACCTCCCTAATGCGCAGGCGGCCTGATTGTACTCTGAGCGCGCAAGCGTTCCACGATCGGAACCAGCTTTGCCAGAGTAGTATCGACATCAGCCTCAGTGTTGTACCGAGACAGCGTGAAGCGGATCGAGCCGTGCGCCTGTTCGTGATTGCGCCCGATCGCCATGAGAATGTAGTTCGGTTTCAGCGTCGCGGCCGCACAGGCCGAACCAGTGTCGACTACGATCTCGTCCATGTCGAGGAACATCATGATCGCCTCGCCCTCGATGAACAGGAAACTGTAGCACAGATGCGACGCAGCCCTTCCGGCGCCGTCCGGTCCATTGAGCAGGACATGCGGAACCTGCTCACGGATACCAGTAGCAAGACGGTTCGTGAGGCTTCGCATGTGCTCAACATCATTGTCGAAGGTCGCATACAGCAATTCGATGGCCTTGTCGAATCCTGCAATGCCCATCGTGTTGGGTGTGCCCGGCACAAGCGGAGAGTACGACTCCGAGCCAAAGGTGATGGGGCGCATCTTCGTGCCCTTTCGCACGTAGAGAGCGCCAACGCCCTTGGGACCATGGATCTTGTTGCTGGAGAAGCTCACCAGATCCGCCTTCATCGCGTCGACATCCAGTCGCTGCGTCTGCAGTGCGCTGGCGAAATCCACATGATATGGAATCCTGCGGCCCACGTGCTGTGACGCCTCGGAAATGATGGTTCCTGCGTCGGCGAGAGGTTCGATCGTGCCAATCATGTGGTTGACACCCATCAGGCTGACCATCGCCGTGTGCTCATTCAGGACCGAGGAAAGCTGGTCGAGATCATACGTCCCCTCACCGTCGACCTTGATGTAGTGAGCCCTGTAGCCTTCCTTCTCCAGCGCCCTGTACACTGCAAGCGTAGCAGGATACTCGATCTCGCTGGTGACAATCTCCGGTTTGTCGACTGCCTGCGCCCACGTCGAGCCCCGCAGAGCTATGTTGATGGCTTCAGTGCCACTTCCCGTAAACACGACCTCATTCTGCGAGGCTCCAATGGCGGCTGCAAGCCGGTTCTGTGCTCTCTCTATGAGTTCTGCGGCACCAGTGCCGCACTGCGTGAATGCTGCCGGTACCGCGTATTTATCAATAGCAGCAGTGCGCATGGCTTCCCAGACCTCAGGCGCAACCATCGTACTGCGAAAGTTATCAAGATAGATCATCGCCTACCTCCTTTTCCTGTGGCGGGCAAGAACAGCCTCGAATGCAAGATTGCCTCTTTCGGCCTATCACAAACAGGGCAAGTCAACACGCGAAAAAGCGGTGAATACGCGTCAACGCGTGGAGTGGTGGCGACTCAATGTGTTGTACGTGCCTCTCATGTCTCTGTAGTGCTGGAGGTCAGAATGGGACAGTGCCAGCAGTTGGCGAACGACATCGGGCTGACTGGGGTACCGCTCAGCGATAGCACGGTATCCCATGAAGGCCTTGCGTTCGGCTTCCACGGTAACCCCAAGTCCTTGGAGCAGAGCATTGTAGTCGAGAACCTGTTCTGGCTTCAAGGAAGCGATGGGTTCCCGATGCGGCTCGTAGACAACGCCCGCATATGCACGGTGCAATTGCTGTAACAGCTGAGCATGGGCGGCTTCGCCAGCTGCGAGCGAGCTCAGCCTTGCCTTCAGGCGCCTGTTGGGGGTCATCTC
>JAPLGK010000112.1 GCA_026390195.1 Caldisericota bacterium | reverse complement strand
GTCGATGCCAACGGTCGCCGCCAGTCGCCTCACGGCGCGGACGTCCTTTGGCGTTGTGGTTGAGATGTTGAGGTTCATGGTATCCGAGAGAATGCCTGACATCAGGAGCCCGGCTACCGACTTCGGCAGGAATACCCCGTTTTCTGTGCACAATTCAGCGACGATCGTACACGTGCTCCCGACCGGCTCGTTGTGGAAGTAGATGGGGCGGAAGGTGGAGATGTCGCCGACACGGTGATGATCGATGATTTCGAGGATATCGGCCTCCTCCACGCCGTCGACAGCCTGCAGCGTCTCTTTGTGGTCCACGAGGATCACCTTCTTGCGCGCAAACCGAATGAGGTCGGAACGGGTCACAATGTTCACCGCATGATGCAGAGCATCAAGAACCACCGCACAACGGGCGGACGAGTCGAGCACCGCCTTTTTTGCTCTCTCCAGTGTGTCTGTCATGCCCAGCAAGGGCACTGTGCCTTCCATGAATGCAGATACCGGAATCGACGACCAGAGAGCGCGCAGCGCCTGTGTCACCGTCATGTCCGTCTCGAGAACAAGGCTCAGATGCGACGGCCACCGTGCCTCTGTTTGCGCCGTAGCGGCCGTGCCAGTGACAATCAGGGTGGAAGCGGCCGAACACGCTGCAAGGACGTCCTCGGAGGGTATCCCGTCAGAAATGATAATCGTGACATCCTCGGACCCCGGCGCAAGACGCCCCACCGAACCGGTGACAACAAGCAATCGCCCCTTCAGCTCCGTGGATTCGCTGGTATGTACGACGATCCTGGCCGACAGCTGTCGCACGAGGGTGTCGAGCTCCACGGCATAGGGGAGGACGTCGGCATGCTCAAGCTGGTCGGCGTAGGCGGTGGCGATGTCGACGGCGTCCACAACGCCTCGTACAACCAGTGCATCGTCGACGACCGGGAGCGAATGGATATGGTGCTCCTTCATGAGAATGGCGGCTTTCCCGACGCGGGTGGAGGGAGCGACTGTCACGAGGCGCTTCCGGGGAATGTCCTGAACCTGTGGCATCAGCGATCTCAACAGCGGTGGCACGCGAAACCCAAAGCGCTCCAGGACAAAGCGGGTCTCATCGTTGAGGTCTCCTCCCCGGACGGCGACATAGACACGGGAAGGGTCCGTGCGATTCTTGTAGAACGCGTAGCCAAGAGCAGAGCAGATGGAATCCGTATCCGGATTCTTGTGTCCGGTGACAATGACCTTCTGTCTCATGTCAGGTACTCCTTTCGCCCTGGGCGGCCTGGAACGCTCCCCGCCCTCGAGGCATCTCCGGCTCCCCGGCAGGCTGGGCCGTCCGCTCCGTGCGGAGAGCCAGGTTCGTCCTGCAGAGTGTCGTCCACTGAAACTTGTATGGCTCCTCGCCTCGCATGAAATCCAGCTCGTGGCAACCCTCGCGAAATGACTGCTCTGCAAGCGATACCAGCGCGATGCGTCCAAGCGAGTACTCTGCGTACACAGGGTCATACTGAGTATTCCAGGCATACACGACTCCCTGCCAGTGGTAGGCGAGCATGAATGCGAGCAAGGCGTTTCCGCTCCGGAGCTCCCCCACGCGCAGTTGGTTTCGCCGGCCCATGAGTGGAAGCACTTCTCGAAGGAACTCCTGGTCCGGATGGTTGAGGAACGGGCTCCGATGGCCGTCGGCCAACCAGCGTTTATCTGACAGTGCCACAACCTCGTCCACAAAGACGCTGTCGACCTCTCTGCGATCGACGTAACGCAGTTCCAGCCAATCTCCTCGCCCTCTGTTCAGGTTGTTCCATCTGTTCAGCTTGTTCCGCACCTCATGTCTGAATCCCTTGCCCATGGTGGCGTAGAATGCCCCCCAGCTGCCCTCGATTGGCAGGTATGGGCATCGCACCGTCGCTTGCCATACTGCAGGGACACCGCCCGCCCCAATCGCAAGGTCCAGAAGCGCCTTGTTGGGCGATTGCGCTGGGATCTCCTCGAGGTCCATCCCGTCCCATGACGAACGAAGGCCGAGCAGGGCTGAGATAAGAGCCTCAGCCACGTCCGGGCGATCCCGGGGAGCAATGAAGTCAGCATAGTCCGAGAGTCCCTGGCCGATGAAATGGAGGTTTCTGAACCCGTCTGCACAGGCGTCGGCATACACTGGCGCAAGACCGACAGCCATGCCGTGCTCGTATGCCACCAGCAGCAGAAGGCGTCTATCTGCGCCGAAGTGCTGCCACCATGTGAACAGCCATTCGAACGTAGAATGGCACGCATTCGCGACGCTTTCCGCGACCAGCCGATCCCAGACCGGTTCCAGCGATGCGAACCCTGCGCAGTCCTTGATGAGTCTGGTCTCCATCAATGTTGTTCTTCTCCTGTCATAATGAGTCGCGCTCAGAGTCGCGGCACGTCAGAAACCAGACATGGTATAGTTTCACAGTTACGAGGGTAGACTTGCCCCTATGTGTCGGTACAGTATACATGAGAATCACCCCGCGACACCGCTGCAAAGGAGAGTGCCCGTGTTCGATCTCTATGTGTTCGACCTCGATGGAACACTTGTCGACACGCGCCACGACATTGCGGAGGCCGTCAACCATGTCCTTCGGCTGCACGCCCGGCCTGTTGCCGATGTCGCCACTGTCATCTCGTGGGTGGGAGACGGACTGGACGACATGATGGTGCGAGCCTTCAAGACTGACGAAGGGGAGTTCGTCGGGGAACTGGTGGACGAATTCCGCTCCTACTACGTGGACCACTGTACTGACTTCTCGTACGTCTATGGAGGTTGCTCGGAGACACTCATGTCGCTCCAGGAACGGGGAGCCCACCTCTCGGTGCTGACGAACAAGCCCCAGGACCTCTCGCTCGAGATCCTGGGGCGCCTCGGGATCCTCCAGTACTTCGACCATGTCGTCGGCCCCGGTGACGCCGATCTGCGCAAGCCAAATCCGTCCAATCTCTTGTCCCTGGTACGTGACATTGGCACCAGCAAGGAGCGAACGATCATGATTGGGGATTCACGCAACGACATCCTTGTCGCTCGCAACGCCGGTGTCGCTTCGTGCGGCTGCACATTCGGCTACATCGGACGCGATGCACTGCTTGAGCTCAAGCCCACTTACCTTCTCGAAACCTGGCCTGGTCTTCTGCTGCTGGCAGACTCGGCGAGTTGAAGCCTGCGCCTGCCGACCTACAATGGTCCTGCCAGTTCTGGAACGTGCCGCCCTGGGACTTCGGGGTTTCTTGCTATGATGAGCGTCCGCATGTGGGCGGGAGGAATATGATCATGCAGCACGAAGACACGGCACTGCTCCATGTCAGGGTAATGTCGTCGCTGAGCGGATGGTGGGAACAGACAGGCAACGCCCTGTACTTGAGAAATGGAATCATCGACCGTATCGGAAGTACTGACGATGTTCAGGCTATGGCCTCCAGCAGGAACGCACAGGTCCTCGATTTCGCCGGTACACCTGGGGCGACATGCTATCCGGCATTCATGGACTCTCACCTGCACCTTGACCTGTACGGGTTCTCGCTCCTGCACATAAACCTCAATGGCGAGACCTCACTCGACGGCGCGTTGGAGCGCATCCGTCTGGCCGGGAGACTGGACGACGGAGGCTGGATCCGGGGTGATTGCTGGGACGACGAACTCTGGTCCGACAGCCCACATCGCCGCCAGCTCGACGACCTCTACCCGAGCTCACCAGTAGTTCTCAACCGCAAGGACTACCACTCGCTGTGGCTCAACACGGCCGCTCTCAAGGCAGCTGGCCTGTGGGATTCCCGCCCGTTCGGCACCGACCTCGTTCCATGTGACACGGACGGCCCCACCGGCATCGTCCGCGACGCCGCTCAGGACTGGGTCCTTTCCCGCATTCCCGCCCCCCAGCTCGACGAACGGTTCGCTGCACTCCATATGGCCATCAGCAAACTGCTTTCAATGGGATTTGCCTCGTGCTGCAGCATGGACTATGGCATTCTCCCGGAACTCCAGGCGCTGATCCCCGCCATGAGCGACGAACCTCGCATCCGGATCTGGCAGGCCGTCGCCCTCGACAACCTCGACGCGGCTGTCTCGCTCGGGCTGCGGTCCGGTTTCGGCTCAGACTTCCTCCGACTCGGGGGCATCAAGGTTTTCGCTGACGGCTCACTGGGTTCCCGGACTGCGTACATGGAGGAACCGTGGCCAGGAACACCCGGCAACCATGGCTACCACACCTATGAATCCGTGAACTGGCTGGCCGATCGATTCCGCAAGGCGGACGAGAACGGTTTGTGGGTATGGGTCCATGCCATCGGCGACAGGGCGAACAAGGAGACGCTTGATGCGCTCGAACAAGCCGGCGTCGCCGCCTCCAAGGGGCATGCCCACCACCGCATAGAACACGCCCAGTTCCTGCGCCCCGAGGACGTGGAACGCTTTGCCAACCTCGGGATCACAGCGTCCGTGCAGCCCTCGCACCTCGACCTCGATATCGGGAAGCTGAAGACAGCCTTCCCCACGCCGCATCCTCATTCGTATGCCTTCAGGTCACTGCTCGACAGCGGCGTGGAGCTGAACTTTGGATCCGACGCACCCGTCGAAGACCCTGATGCACTCAAGGGCATCGCGTTCGCAGCATTCCGGACACGGGCAGGCGAACTTCCATACCAAAGTGAGCAGTGCGTCAGCGTGCCGGAAGCGCTCACCGCATACACCGTGGCACCTCAGAGCTCCGTAGGCCTTTTCGGACAGCGGGGCAACCTCGCGGAAGGTCAGGACGCAGATGTCGTCGTCCTCTCGAGGGACATCACGGAGGATAATGACCCGCAGGCAGTACGGTCGACTCAAGTCCTCGCCACTATCGTTGCAGGCGACGTCGCATTCAAAGCCTGAGCAGTGGAGAGCATAGATAGCAGGAGGCCCCGCTCCCGCGGGGCCTCCTTGTTTTGCACCGACGTTCCGATTGCGATACTCAGCGCTTGGTCCCGCGAGCCGGTTTGCGATAGTAGAACCACATGACCAGACTCAGTAGCCCGGCAAGAACAACAAGCCACACGACCCTGTCGAGGTGGATGGGGTTTGCCTTGGTGGAACCAGGCGTCAGAACCGTCACGCTCAGGGCATGGATATCGGTCTCACCCTCGTGCTGGACGCACGTGCGGTGGAAGACACCGGTGATGAGCACGACGTCTCCAACTGTACGGTAGTCCTCCGCGTGCGAAATGGCAGGCATGGCAACGCCCTTTGGCACAAACACCCCCATGGCAGTGTTGTTGCCATCCGACAGGTTCATCCATGTGCCGTCCTTGCGCACCATCAGATCCCCCAATACCTCTCCCTTGAACGACACCGTCTTCCCATCCCACTTGTAGGAGTTTTCCACAAGTTCAGTCGTCGACAGCAGGGCCGGCTGTCCGGCGCTTGCGGGAACCGGCGCGACGATCAGGGCTGCGAGCGCCACGACTGTCAGAACGGCACAGAGTCTGTTCATGCGGCCACCTTCCTGAGTCTCATGCTCCGAACGCTTGTGGCGACGAACCCGAACAGGGTAAATACCGACAGGAACTCCAGGCGTCCCATCCACATTTCCAGCATGTACACGATTTTCAGTAATGTGGGCATGCCGGCCTGTGTCACCCCACACGAAAGCCCCGTGTTGCTGCCGGCCGACACGGACTCGAAGAGCGCATCTGCCAAGGGGTATCCGTAGGCCATGCCGACGACGGCGCCAACAACATAGATGAGGACGTACAGGACGACGATGACTGCCGCACTCTTGACCACGCCGTCGCTGATGACGTTGTCATGCAGGTGATGATAGTGCCCCGTGACGACAGCACGCTCGGGAGACAGGAGCTTCCTGATGTCGGTCGCTATCCCCTTGACGATGATGCCCATACGCAGCCCCTTGAACCCGCCGCCAGTCGAAGCGGCGCTCGCGCCGATAGCCATGGCAATGGTCGTCGCAAGCATGCCCAGAGGCCCCCATTCGCGCACAAACGTCCGCGCGTAGATGTTGGACTGGCCGGTCGTCGTATGGCCGGACACCAGCTGAAAGAATCCGCGCCGGAACAATGCCACGGCATTCGGATATACGCCTTGCTGCATCAGTGCCAGACACACGAGAGAAAACGTCGTCAATACGGTGATAGTAAACGAGACAATCTCAACGTTGCGAAGGATCTCCCTGCGGTTGCCGCTCCAGACGGCATAGTGCAGAGCGAAGTTGAATGAGCCCAGGATGAAAAACACCATACTGGCGATCTCCATCGTGCTGCTGTGATAGTACAGCATGTTCTGGCTTTGGGGGGCGAAACCTCCGGTGCTCCAGGCGGACATGAAAACGTACGCGCCGTGAAAGAATGCAAGGTACGGCTTGATGCCATTCGCCATGGCAATGAATCCAAGGACAACAGTGCCGACGCCCAAGTAGATGAGGGAAATGCGCCAGATGAGGACCGCGATGTGCCGGACGTTGGGCTCGAGCTTCTCTTCCTTGCCTTCGCCGACCATAATCTTGAACGCACCGCCCGTGGAACCGATCAGGAACGTCAGAGCCAGCACGACGATCCCTTGACCGCCGACGTACGTCAGCAGATGGCGCCACATGTTCAGTCCCTGCGAGATGTGATCCAGGTCCTGCAGGAGAAACATGCCCGTCGTCGTATACCCGCTCAGCGTGTCGAAGCACGCGTCCAGAAAGGACTTCATGTGCTCGCTCAGCACGTATGGCACGCCCGAGAGCACCATCGCGACCAGCCATGATCCCGCAGCGATGACCATCGCATGGGTAAGCCCCGGCGTGCTCTTCGTACGAGAGACGAGCGCCAGGACGTATCCGACGAGCAGCGTGAGTACAGCAGAAATCGCAAAATCCAAAGCGGAGGCCCATTCACGAAAAACAAGACTGGTCACCATCGGAATGAGCATCAGCAGACCGACGCCGATGGTAACGAGGCCACTATAGTATCCTATGATACGAAAGTCCTCTCTCCAGACCCTGCGAACCATGGTCTAGCGCCCCACGAAGAACAGCCGGGAGATGAGAAACCCGACCCCGATGAGACTACCTGTAAACGCAACCTCTGTGAGCATCCCCAGGAGGTCACGACCGAGAGAGGTCCTACGATTCATGCGAGTCCTTTCCTTCATGACGGTCACCTCCTCCCGAATACTCGTCTGAACTGCTCTTCCGCCTCAGGAGCTACGAGGCCAACGACGATGTCGCCCGCATTCAGCACGGTGGCTCCCCGCGGGAAGATCACCTCCCCCTCATGCATGATGGCTGCCACGACGCACCCGGTGGGCCATGTCAACTCCCTTATGGTCTTCCCTGTCACAGGAGACTCACTGGATATCTTCAGTTCGACAAGAGTCGCCTTGCCCTTGCCCAATGACACGAGAGGGATCATGTCGTTGACAATGATGCCTTCTTCGATAACCGTCGCAAGGATATTCGTTGAGTTAAGCGCAAAGTCCACGCCGAACTTGTGGAAGATGTCCTCGTTGCGGGGGTCGTTGATGCGAGCTGTTGTGAGCGGAACATTGAACCGCACCTTGGCAAGCTGACACGCCACCAGGTTGTCGGCATCGTCTCCCGTTACCGCTGCAAACCGGTCGGTCTTCTCGATGCCGGCGTCGATGAGGGCCGAAAGATCGCAGCAGTCCCCGTTGATGACAAGCGCCTTTCCCCAATTCGACAACGCCTCACAAGCCCCTGCATCCTGTTCGATAACGGCAACGTCATACCCCTTGCCAACAAGCAAATGAGCAAGATAGGACCCGACCTTTCCTCCACCTGCAATAATGATGTACATGGCTCTACCTCTCATTCAGATGGAAGATCGCGCTGACCTTTGGAAGATCCGATACGTGCAGCGCCACCAGCAGTTGATCGCTTTCGGCGAGAACGTCGGTCCCTTTGGGAAAAGTCGTGGTTCCATCGCGCGTCAGCGAGATGACCTTGAAGTCGTCCAGAGCCTCTATCTCAGCTATCGTTGTTGCCGGAATCCTGGTGTGAAACGCGACTTCGACCAGTTCGATACCCCCGCCGGGCAGGATGAAGTGACTGTCCTCGCTGCGGATCATGAACTTGCTGTAGATGATGTTTGCGGCTGAAGTCGTTGGACAGACCGTCTCGAGGCCGAGAGCCCTGTAGGTCTCGCCCTTGACCGGATCGAACACGCGAGCAATCACCATGGGAACCTTGAAAATGGTCTTGGCGACCTGCGCGGCCATGATGTTCATGTTGTCCCCGTCAGTCACTGCGGCGAACCCATCGGCATGCTCAATCCCCGCGGACTTGAGCACCTCCATATCAAATCCAACTCCCGTGACAGTAGTGCCATTGAACTCGTCGCTGAGCCGACCGAAGTTGCCTGGATTGCGGTCTACCACGGCCACATCATGGCCTTCTTCCGAGAGCTTCGTGGCGAGCTCGGCGCCAAGGCGCCCACAACCAACGATAATGATATACATAACAGACATCTCCTTGCAAATCCTTAGAACGGACTCATCACAAAATTCGTAGTATAGACAATCCCTGGCGCACGTCAAGGTATCCAGGCTCCATGCTTGAGGGTCCTTCACATCGCCCCAGGAAACCCATCCGCAGGCTCCTGCATTGTTGCAGGCCCCCTGCAACCGTGCTACCATGAGCCGCGTACATTTGCCGTCGTGAGGAGATACCATGCAGGAACCGCTCGAAAACCAACTCATCAAGACAAGCCCGAGAGGAAGTCGTCCGCGCACGCGAGCCATGTCCCCCTTAGCATGGGGTCAGTCAGGCGCCATCATGGCATTCTACCACAGTGGAGCGCTGGCTGACATCGTGATTATTCTAGGGATCCTCGGTGTATTCTACGGCATAACTCAGGTCGGCCGCGAGTGGACGGGAGTTCTGAGGCCTACGGTGCTGATCGACCTCTCGTTCCGTGCGCTGCCGCGGTACACGTTCTTCTCTCTGGTCCGAGGATTGGCTGCCTACAGCATTTCCTTCCTCTTCACTATTGTGTACGGATACTGGGCGGCCAAGGACCGGCTGGCCGAGAGACTGCTTGTCCCCATTCTGGACATCCTGCAGAGCATCCCCGTCCTGGGGTTCATGCCGGGCGTCGTGCTGGCACTGGTGTCCCTCTTCCCCAGCAGCAACATTGGACTGGAACTTGCTGCCGTCCTGATGATCTTCACGGGACAGGCATGGAACATGACCTTCAGCTTCTACAACTCCCTCAAGTCGGTACCGCAGGATCTCCAGGAGGCCGGCACCATCTATCGCTTCAACTGGTGGCAACGTCTCACTCAGATAGAGATGCCCTACAGCGCCGTCGGCCTCAT
>JAPLGK010000111.1 GCA_026390195.1 Caldisericota bacterium | reverse complement strand
ATCCCCGACTCCGCTGAATCAGGACAAGTTTTGGCAACTGGGTCGAGAAGCATCTTTCGAGCTGCTCCTCCCATACTTCTTGGGGTGATGCCGTGATGTCGCACTGGGCATAGCTGATACCAAACTCTGCCAGCGAACCATCAGATGGGCGGATTCCAATGATCTCCTCCATCGTATCGTAGGGAGCCCCGGTCACACAACACAGCAGATCCCCGGGGCGAAGTGTCCCGAACAGCGCGATAGCCAGAGCGTGAGTGCCGGAGATGATCTGCGGCCGCACCAGTGCAGCTTGTGCGCCGTAGAGATGGGCAAAGATGCGTTCGGTCTTGTCACGCAAGTTGTCCCCGATGCCATAACCGGACATGGGCCGAAGGTCGGATGTCGACAAGCGAACCGCGTGAAATGCGTCGAGGACCCGCATGAAGTTGCGACGTTGAACTGCACGAATATCCGCGATTTCGGTCGCGTATTCCCGCTCGAGTTGCTGTGCCCGTTGCATCAGCTGGCCTTCCGTTATCATCTCTTGTGTCCTCCTGCCACTGACTCGACAAGGACAGCCGCTTGCGCCAGAATCGCACTCGATGATTGGGTCGACACGTCGATCCAGTGAGTGTCCTTCTCTTTCTTGAACCAGGTCTCCTGTCGTTTGGCGTAGTTGCGCGTACGCCTCTTCCAGAGCTCGATCGCCTCGTCGCGTCCGACTTCCCCACGCATCCAGGCACTCAGCTCCTTGTAGCCTATGCCCTGCATAGCGGTGTCATCAGGGTTCAAGCCTTCGGCCAGCAGACGCCGCACTTCCTCTTCCATTCCGGCAGAGATCATCGCATCGACGCGCTGGTCAAGCCGTCTGTAGAGTTCGGCTCGCTCTGCACGCAGACCGATCCGGAGGACTCGCCACAGAACTGGGTGCTGTCTTCGCTTCAGGACGCTCGGCAGGTCTGCTGACTGAGTGCTCATTTCCAAAGCCCGTTCCAGCCGTCTGGAATCGTTGGCGGCAATGCTGCTTTCCGCGAGAGGGTCAATTGCCCTCAGACGCTCGCGGAGCTCGCCCTCGGACAGCTTCCGCAGCCGGCTCCGCAGCATGGTGTCGGGCTTCTCCGGCATGAATTCGTATCCGTCGAGGACAGCCCTCACGTACAGACCCGTTCCACCCACGAGGATCGGCAATCGTCCCAAGCGAATTGCCTCATTCACTGCCTCGAACGCCAGGACCTGGTATTCCGCAACAGAGAAGTGGTGCTTGGCAGGAACGACGTCGATGAGTGCATGGGGAACGCCGAGGCGCTCCGACAGACCGAGTTTGGCTGTCCCGACGTCCATCCCGCGGTAGACCTGCATCGAGTCGGCAGAGATGATCGATCCTCGGAAGCGACGCGCTATTCCCAGTGAAAGCGCAGTCTTGCCCGTTCCGGTGGCCCAGATGATGCCTACGACCAATGGCAGGCTAGCAGATGCGAGTTCCATACAACCCTTCCCTCGAGCCACGGTCGCCGGCCACGCTGACGAAGGTGCCAACTCCCGGTAGAGGATCAGAACAGGGGAACCAGACGTTTCTGCCATCGATCGACCTTCCGAAGACGTTCCGGCCTGCCTGCGCCGACAGGACAAGCACGTCCAGGGATCTGCCGGCCAGCGCCTGGTTGCTCTGCTCGCTCAGGTTCTGGACGATGTTGAGCAAGAACGAGTGGCGTACATCGATGACTTCGGGCGGCACCTTGTCCTGCATTCTTGATGACGGCGTACCTGGCCTGTCGGAGTACTTGGCAAGAAAGACCCCGTCAAAGTGGAACCCGCGGACCGCATCGACCGTGCGGCCGAAGTCATCATCCGTTTCCCCGGGAAAGCCCACAATGATGTCTGTTGTCAATGTCCAGTCGGCATTCTCGCGGATGGGCCCTGCAAGTTTGGCGTAGTCTGCAACTGTATGCCGCCGGTTCATCCGCTCAAGAATCCGGTCACTCCCCGACTGCAGGGGAAGGTGCAAACGATGCTCGATATGCCGC
>JAPLGK010000059.1 GCA_026390195.1 Caldisericota bacterium | reverse complement strand
CGGCACCTTCGCCTGCCAGATAGCGTCGTTGCAGCCGTTGAGAAACGGGATGATGAGTGAGCCGAGAAACCCGGAGATGAGCCAGATGGGCAGAGTTCGGCCAAACCCCATAAGCATGATACCCAGGGCGGACACGGACACCATGCCCCACAGGACGCCGTACACCTTGCGGCGCGGTCCACCCCAAGCGGCCATGAGTGCACCTCCGACGACGCCTCCGACGGCCGACACCGTGTTGACGATGCCGAGTGTGGTCGGGCTGTTGCTGCTCCGCGCCAGGATCATTGGAGTCCATATCGTCATGCAAACCATCGCGACGAGGTTCGATGCAAAGAAACTGAGCTGCAGCAGGAGCAGTGGCCGGCGTGCTGCGATGTACCGCCAGCCGAAGACCGTCTCCTTCCAGAGGCTGCCGCGTGCCTCCTCACCTGCTTGTGATCGCGAGGGTGAGGGAACGTTGACCGGCAGCAGCAATCCGACAGCGATGCAGAATGAAGCGATGTCGAACAGGAAGATCGGCACGAGGCCCCATGTCACGACGACTGCGCCCGCAATGATGGGCGCAAGGATGCCGGAGCCGCTCTGCGCCAGCGACATCATGCCCGCTGCCCGGCCATACTTCTCCTTGGGCATCATGGTGCTGATAGCCGCCTGATACGCCGGCCACTGGAATGCCTGGAACGTCCCGGACAACACCCCTACGACGCAGAGGTGCCAGATCTGCAGGTGTCCGGTGGCGTATAGGACGAGCATGATGATCGTTCCCAGACCGGACGCTAGGTCCGATACCCCCATTGTCACCTTGCGGTTCCACCGGTCAACCAGCGCTCCGGCGATGGGACTCATGATGATGGTGGGTGTGAAATTGAAGAACGCGACAATGCTCAGGGCGGTCGCATGGCCTGTGACCTGCCATGCCCATACGCTCACGCCAAAGGCAGTCATCGCGGATCCGATGAGCGAGACCACCTGACCAGCCCAGATGAGCGTAAACGCCTTCATTCCCGTCGGTCGAACTCGAGCCACAAAGCCCCCTCATGGGTTTCTACAACTGGATGCTCGTGCACAAAGGATAGAGGAATTGCTGACTCTTGCAACAGGATCGGCCTGCCGGAGCAGGGCGCCGCACCTGGTCTGGTGCGGCGCCTGGAAGGGACGTGTCGGAAGGAATCTGTCTACTCGACAGCTACCAGTTCGTACTGCCGCGTGCCCAGTCCGATCTCCTCGGCGTGGGCGACCTGTGATTCCCAGTGCGTTTCGGGGTGGGCGTGTGTGAACTTGTCCCCATGTTCGAAGTGGACGTCGGCAAGGACGATGCCCTGATTGGCGACAGCTTTGTTGACAAGGTCCACGCATGCCTGGTCGAGAGCCACTGGGTCGAAGCTCGCGGCAATGCCGATATCGGGCACAATGGCCGCATCGTTGAGGTCCCAGCAATCACAGCTGGGGCTGACGTTCATGATGAAGCTGACGTGGAACGCGGGCTTGCCATGCAGGACGGCATAGGCGTATTCCGCGATTTTCTCGTTGAGCGCGTCGTTGGTCCCCTGGAACACGGGGTGCGCGGCGCCGTACATGCAGACCGCGACGCACTGCCCACAGCCGACGCATTTCGTGTAGTCGATGACAGCCTTGTGGTCGGTGTTCCATCCGATCGCGACC
>JAPLGK010000095.1 GCA_026390195.1 Caldisericota bacterium | reverse complement strand
TGTTCCTGCTGACGGAAAGGGTCTTGCGCGCAGTGTCACGCGTCCCTATGACATCTCGCTGACGTGCTCGACCCTGAATGACGTGGGGGCAGGGCTTCAGATGCCTCCTGTGTGGTCAGCAGACGGCAAGGTGGTGTACTTCCAGATTTCCGAGCATGGGAACACCAAACTGATGGCTATTGCCATCGACGAGGGGACGCTCTATACCATTATCGACACTCCCGGCAGCGTCGGTACGTTCACCGTCGACCATCAGCAGAAGATGATGGCGTATTTCTTTGGCACCATGAGTGATCCTGGACAGGTTTGGGTGCGTGACATGAACACGGGAGACGTCCGCCAACTGACACATCTGAACCAGGTACTCCTCAGTCAACTGGACCTTGGCAAGGTTGAAGAAGTCTGGACCAAGGCACGCGACGGGCATGACCTTCAGGGGTGGATCATGACGCCTCCCGGGTTTGACCCCAGGAAGAAATATCCATCGATTCTCGAGATCCATGGTGGCCCGCAGGACCAGTATGGAAATCTGTTCATGCACGAGTTCTACTTCCTGGCGGCGGGCGGCTATGTCGTCTATTTCAGCAATCCGCGGGGTGGAACCGGGTACGGAGAGGAGCACGAGAAGGCCATCTGGGGTCGGTGGGGCACCGTCGATTTTGACGACCTCATGGACTGGACTGACTTTGTCGAGAAGAAGCCGTACATCGACCGCAGGCGCATGGGTGTCACCGGTGGCAGCTATGGCGGCTACATGACCAACTGGATCATCGGCCACACGCACCGCTTCGCTGCTGCGGCAACACAGCGCAGTGTCAGCAACTTCATCAGCATGTGGGGCACGAGCGATCTCAACTGGGTTTTCCAGTTTCCCTGTGGCAACAAGTCTCCGCAGCAGAGCATCGACGTGCTCTGGGACAGGTCCCCGGTGAAGTATCTGGGCAACGCAACGACGCCCACGATGGTCCTTCACAGTGAAATGGATTTCCGATGCCCGCTGGAGCAGGGCCAGCAGGTGTTCACAGCCCTCAAGGTGAATCATGTGCCCAGTGAGTTTGTGGTCTTCCCTGAGGAACCGCACGGGTTGTCGCGCACCGGACGCACGGACCGGCGCATCGATCGCCTGAACAGCATCCGTCGGTGGATGGACACGTATCTGAAATCGGTTCCCACCAAGCCGGCGAAAGGCGCTGAGACCTCTACAGCAGTGAAGTAGTCTGCATCTCTGTATCTTGAAACGCCCCGGCGGATCGAACCGGGGCGTTTCCATGTGGTGTGCAGTTCATGCTTGGCAAGCTGGCGCGTCTGCTATACTGTTGCTGCCATGAAAATCAAAGCGATCTCCATATTTCCTCTGCTATATGAACCGTTCACCCAGGTCGGTGTGATGAAGATGGCCATCGACAAGGGAGTTCTGGACTTCGAGGCTGTCGACCTTCGCAACTATACCCATGACCGCCACCATACGACGGACGACATCCCATTCGGTGGGGGTGCGGGGATGATGTTCCTGCCCGGGCCGCTCATCGAGGCATTGGAGACAATCGACAACCCGGCAGGTTCCTGGGTCAAGATCGGGGTTGCCCCTCAGGGCGACCGCCTGACGCAGAGAATGGTCGAGGACCTGGCCCACGAGGAGCGACTGCTGTTCGTTACAGGGCGCTATGAGGGCATTGACGAGCGAGTCATGGAACGGCTCGACCTCATCATCTCGATCGGAGACGTTGTCCTCTCCGGGGGCGAGATTGCGGCAATCGAGATCATCGACGCCATTGCCCGCCTGCTTCCAGGGGCAACAGGGAATGCCGCATCCACGGGCGAGGAGAGCTTCACCTCCGGACTCCTGGAGTATCCCCAGTATACGCGTCCGCGGGAACTGGATGGGGAGGCCGTGCCTGACGTTCTTGTTTCGGGGCATCACGCGAATATCGCCAGGTGGCGTCGAGAGGAAGCGCTCAGAAGAACCCTCATTCGAAGGCCCGACCTGCTGCGCGATTTCGACTTGACTGACCAGGACCGCACGTACCTCAGCAAGGTACTGGCAGACCTGAGGGAGATGCTTGACTAGCTTCAGATTGTACCTGGCAGTGGTGCACCATCCGGTCTACAACAAGCACCACGAGATTGTCACGACGTCCATCGTCATCCACGACATCCATGACATCACGCGAGCCGGCAAGACGTATGGAGCCAGGGCCATGTACGAAGTCGAGCCCCTTCCTCAGGAACAGCAGATCGCACTCCGTATCGCTCATTTCTGGAACGAAGAATTCGGGCATGAGTACAATCCAAACCGCGCCGAATCGTTGTCACTGCTGCGTGTCGTGTCGCATTTCGAAGAAGCTGTTGCCGAGATTCAGCACGGGGAAGGTGACAGACCAGTCCTGGTAGCCACAAGCGCGCGGACGTTCGCCAACTCCATCGGCTATCTGGCAATGGGCGAGAAGATTCGTACAGGGGACCATCCATACCTGCTGGTGTTCGGGACTGGCTTTGGTCTGGCAGACGAGATCATGGCACAGATGGACTACGTTCTTGACCCCCTATGGGGCCCCACAGACTTCAACCACCTGTCGGTACGCAGCGCCGCCGCAATCATCCTGGACCGCCTGCTGGGACGCTCCTGACGTGAGCCTGAGCGTAACCATCGCACGCATCAGGCGCGAAGTGCGTGTGTGGTTTCTTGTGCTGAAGGACTCACGGACGCCACGAGTGTCAAAATGGCTTCTTGGGGCGGCCCTCGCCTATCTTGCTTCTCCAGTGGACCTCGTCCCCGATTTCATACCGGTACTGGGGCAACTTGACGACCTGGTTATCGTTCCTGGCCTCGTCTGGCTTGCCACGCGTTTCATCCCGCGTGGAGTCGTGGCGGAGTGCAGGGAAAAGGCTTGCCGTCAGGAGAACGATCTACCAGCGATTGGTGTGGACCTGTGAAGGATCGAAACGCTCGGTGGGCGGTTTCTTCTCTGCAGGATAGCCGAGTGCGACGATCGACAACGGGACAACGGAGGACGGCAGTCCGAGCAGTTCGGCGAGCCCCTTGACCCTCTCGTCGTGTGGATAGACGCCAAGCCACACACCCCCCAGCCCGATGCCCTCTGCCTCGAGCAGTCTGGTCACAAGCTCCTGAGGCACCGGCTGGGCGGTGTACTTCCGAATACTTCTCCTGTTGCGAATTGTGTCCACGAGCGCCTCCTTGATGGTGTCTCTGCCACCTGTCCCGCGTGACGTTCGATACAGGAGGAGTATAGGCGGTGGCAGGGCATTCGCCAACAACCGCTTCTTGGCCTTGTGGTTCCTCGTATTCACGGGCTTGCGGTCATCTGGCAAACGCATAAACTCCTTGCGGGCGGCCTCTGTCGCCTTGTCAGCGTGCCGCGTGACGACACCTCGGCAAGTGTGCGGGATTTGTATGTCTCTTCTTGCCTTGATAAACATGAGCGTTCTGCTAGACTGTGTGTTCGTGTGAATGTCAGCCCGGTGAAAGGAGTTCTGAAATGAATGCTATTGACCTTGTAGAGAGCAGATACGTGAAGCCTGACATGCCCGTCCTTCTGGTCGGCGATACTGTCAAGGTTCACATCAACATTGTGGAAGGTGGCAAGAAGAGAATCCAGGTTTTTGAGGGTCTCGTTATTGCCAAGAAGGGTGGCGGCAGCCGCGAGACGTTTACGGTTCGCAAGATCTCCTCTGGTGTTGGTGTAGAGAAGGTGTTCCCGCTCTACTCGCCGATGATTGCCAGGCTTGAGGTCGTGCGTCACGGCGATGTTCGTCGTGCGAAGCTGTACTATCTGAGAGACAGAGTCGGCACGGCTCGCAACGTCAAGGAGAAGAGAGAAGCGTAGCCCTTGAATAAGGCCATTCGCGAGGTACTTGACTGGGTTATCATCATCGCGATCGCGTTCGGCGCGTCGTATGCACTGCGTCACTGGGTGGTGCAGCCCTACCGGATTCAGATGTCGTCGATGGAGACGACTGTTTTTCCGAACGATCTCGTAATGGTAGACAAGGTTTCATACCATTTTCACCAGCCGCGTCGAGGTGACGTCATCATCTTCTGGCCGCCCGGCATTACCACTGGCGATCCATATATCAAGCGTGTCATTGGCCTTCCTGGCGAAACCGTGGAGGGAAAGGACGGCAAGATGTACGTGGATGGCAAGGCAGCCGATGAACCGTATTTGCATGGGTACGTCATGCCGGATTTCTCGCCAACTCCAGTTCCTCAGGGGCAGCTGTTCCTGATGGGAGACAACCGGGCGGTGAGTCTCGACTCGCGTTCTTTTGGCACCGTTTCGACCAGTTCCATTGTCGGGCGCGCAATGTTTGCCTACTGGCCTCTCAAGCACTTTGTCGTGCTTCGAGCCCAGACAGGCCTCGCGCAATAGCAGCAGCGACCATCAGCCCTCCTCGTTTCGACGGGGAGGGTTTTTCCATCGGCGGACGTGGAGAACGACATGCGACATGAAGCTCTAGCGCTCTTTGAGCAAGGTATCAAGTCCCGGTATGAGCTGGATGTCATTATTGGGATTGATGAGGCGGGCAGGGGAGCACTAGCGGGACCAGTCTATGCGGGCGCCTGTGCCATCACTGATCCGTGGGGCACGATGTTTATCAACGATTCGAAGCTTCTGAGTCAGCACCAGCGGGAACAGGCATTTGAGCTCCTGCCTGCGCACGCGCTGTTTGCGACAGGGAGTTCCACAGCAGCCGAGATCGATGTGGACGGGATTCTTCAGGCAACCTATCGGGCCATGGAGAAGGCTCTCCTGCTTCTTCTGCCTGCGGTCAGACAGCGCTGGGGCATCGGTTCACGCATTGGTGTTGTCGTTGATGGTCCGCTGCTTCCACCTTTCCTCCAGCGTGAGGAGCATCTGATCTGCATGGCGATCATCGATGCGGATGCGACCATGCTGTCAGTTGCGGGTGCCAGCATCGCTGCCAAGGTGTCACGAGATGCTGCCATGCGCGTCATGGGTCGACATGTTCACGGATACGGATTCGAGGGCAACGTCGGCTATGGCACACGTGAACACATTCAGGCCCTTCGGACCAGGGGGCCTTCTGGCGAACACCGGCGGACGTTCGTTGTCAAGCAACTTGTAGAGACTGAGGAGTTGCCGCTTGGGCGGGCAGCACAACCGGGCGCTGGGAAAGGCAGGTGAGGAACTTGCGGCTCGATGGCTGACTGACCACGGCTTCCGTGTCGTGGCCAGAAACCTCTGTACCAGCTACGGAGAGCTGGATATCGTCGCCGAGAAGAACGGCCACGTCCATGTGGTCGAAGTCAAGACGAGGAACGGAACAGGATATGGAAGTCCTCTTGAGGCGATTGACGGCCGCAAGCAGGAGCATTTGAGACGGTCGACGATGGCCGCCCTTGCGGCAGGCATTCCCGGTCTGACGCGGCCCACGCGGGGTGTTCACATTGATGCGATGAGCATCCTCATGAGTGATGCAGGCGCGCCGCGCATTGAGTTCCTGGAGGATATTCTGGCATGACCACACTCACGCCGGTCGCCCTCAGTGGCTTGGCGGTCAGGGTCTGGGAGGGTTCTCTGACCCGATGTTTCACGTCTGGAGTTGACATCCGGGTCTGTACTATACTAGTAGAAATGCATCATAAGACGCCGGGCTTCCTGAGGAAAGGCGTTCATCGCTGTAAGGACAAGTGGGGAGGTTTCAGCATGGAACAGGCACTGGTCGTAGAGAACCTGAAGAAGAGTTATGGGAAATTCGAGGCCCTGCATGGCATCAGCTTCGAGGTGGCGCCTGGGGAGATCTTCGCACTCATCGGGCCCAACGGGGCCGGCAAGACCACGGCCCTGCGTATCGTAGCGACCATCTTGCAGCCGACGTCGGGCACGGCTCACGTCTACGGGATGGATGTCCAGAAGGATGCAGCCCGGATACGCGAGATCATCAGCTACTTGCCCGAGGAGGCCGGTGCCTACAAGAACCTGACGGGTCTTGGGTATCTGAGCTTCATGGCAGAATTGTTCGCTTCCGATTCTGCGGTACAGCGCGAGTATGTCCAGAGAGCCTCGGACATCACCGGACTGGGCGAGCGGTTGCGTGACAAGATAGGTACGTACAGCAAGGGCATGACGCGCAAGCTGCTTCTGTCACGAGGCGTCATGACGCGCCCGAAACTGGCCATCATCGACGAGCCGACAGGCGGTCTCGACGTGGGTGCTGCTATCGACATTCGTCAGTTGATTCGGAGGACGACGGCCGAAGGCATGGCGGTGCTGCTGTCCAGTCACAACATGCTGGAGGTAGAGTACCTGTCGGATCGTGTAGCCATCATCGACAAGGGCACCATCCACGACGTGGGAACACCCCAGGGGCTCAAGGATAAATACGGCAAGGCCAACCTCGAAGAGGTCTTTGTCCAGGTGGTGAAGCAATGAGGAGATTCTTCGTCGTTCTGAAAAAGGAACTGAAAGAGATGGTCACGTGGCAAACGCTGGTCCCTATCCTGCTGATCATGGTGATCTACGGCTTCCTGGGCAGGGTCATCAATCAGGAGCAGAAGAAGCAGGCTTCCCCTCAGCCCGTGACTGTTGTGGACCTCGACCACAGCCAGACGTCACAGATGCTTGCCGGCATCCTCACGAAGGTGAACTTCAAGGTCACGACGTACACTGAGGGCGTCGTCGACGACATCGTCCGCAAGGCTGCGTCGGAGAAAGGGACCGCCGTCCTGGTCATCCCGCAGGGATTCGAGGCCGGCATCCAGGCGCAGCATCCCCAGAAGGTGCAGACCTATACGATCATGCGCAATTTCTCGTTTCTGGGAATGCAGGGAACATTCAGGCTCGACGCGGCACTGAATGCCATGAACGAGTATGTCGGCGACATGTACATCAGGACCGGGGCTCCTGGTCTGGACCCCGGCATTGTGAAGCATGCCATCAGCGCGCAGTCGTTTGTCACGGTGGGGACGACATCGGCAGAAGGCAACCCTCAGGAGATTGTGAATGTCGTCATGCAGCAGACCATGATCATACCGATCGTTCTCTTCTTGGTGATCATCATGGCTGCCCAGATGATTGCCGCCTCTATTGCAGGTGAGAAGGAGAACAAGACTCTCGAAACGCTTCTTTCGACGCCCGTCGGACGTGGCGCCCTGGTCACGGCCAAGATGATGGCCTCGGGTATCGTTGCGCTGGTTTCCGCCGCTGCGTACATGGTTGGCATGAAAAGCTACATGGGCAGCCTCATTGGAAGCAGCGGTGGAACCTCCGGAACTGCTATCCAGGCAATCCAGAAGCTGGGCCTGGTTTTCGATCTGCGCGGCTACCTTCTTCTTGGTCTGAGCGTGTTCGCCAGCATCATGGTAGCTCTCTCCATCGCCGTCATTCTGGGGGCGTTCGCCGAAGACCTTAAGAGTGTGCAGATTATCATTATGCCGCTCATGATGATAGTTCTGTTGCCCTATCTCATTACCATGTTCATCGATATCAACACGGCATCAGCTGTCCTGAAATGGCTTATCTATGCAATTCCGTTTTCACACCCATTCCTGGCAGCTCAGTTCATCTTTGCTCACAACTTCACGATGGTCGTCGCAGGCATCATCTATCAGTTTGTGCTGTTCTTCGCTCTGGCTACGGCTGCGGCTCGCATCTTCTCCACCGACCGCATCCTGACCATGAAGCTCAACACGGCACGGCGCGGGTCAGGTTTGGGTGGGTGGACCCTGCAGCGGGAAGGCATCAGCCTCCGCATACGCCGCAAGTAGCACTCACGTTCTGCTCTGTCAAAACCCCCGGCCTCATACGGTCGGGGGTTTTGTTGTGCCGGTTGGAGTGAGAAGAGCGAAGCTCAAACTTGCTGTGTTCGTATCAGTGTGATGAATTGCTCGATGGCGACCGCAATCTTCTCGCGATCATAATCGATCGTGGCACAGTGGTAGGAACGCTCCAGTGTTATGACGCTCTTGATGCGGCTGTTGATGTGGTCCAGAATGTACTCCGCGTTACGCGGCGGGACGACGTGGTCCTGCGTCGAGCGGAAGCAAAGGAGCGGCTGAGTGACCATGCCGAGGTCTTCACGTACGCCGTGCATAAGGCGTTCGAACTGATAGACGGCTTCCATGGAGTTGAAGCCAAGGTCTGGCAGCATGGCGTCCTGGTCGGCGACGTCCGGAGGTCCCTTGGGCTGATTCTTCTGAAAGTGCCGCAGTATCGGGACCACTTTCATCTTGGGGTCGTCCAGATAGACGGGCGCGTTGATGGTGATAAGCCCTGCGATCTCGGGTCGGTGTTCTCCCAGGTACAGGGTGAGGGTGCCACCCATCGATAGTCCAGCGACGAATACGGTCTTGCCTATCGCGCGCGCTTCATCGAGCCCCGCGAGGGCGTCATTCTGCCAGGACTCCGACGTCGCAAGCTCCAGTTCCTTCCACGTCTTGCCATGGCCCGTAAGAAGAGGGGCAACGACGGAAATGCCGTGTGCAGACAGATAGTCCGCGAGGAACCACAGGTCGCGAGCTGGTGCTCCGGTCAGGCCGTGCAGCAGGAGGCAGGCTGTGTCTGAGCCTGCCTCGTGGTGGATCGGGGCTGCCGAGGCTTTGTCAAACGGCAGGCCCATCGGCAAAAAGGGTCTGGTCAGACGAGACTGCTGGCTTGTTTTCAGGGTGCATGAAGAGCATGCAGGCAGCCGCGAGCACGAAGAAGATACCCGCATATGGGAACATGACTGACATCGTCCCGCCTGCGAGGTCGGCGATACGCCCGACAAGGGGAGGACTGACGATGCTGGCCGCCTGGGAGAAGAAGTAGTACACACCGGTCAGTGCTCCGACCATCTCGAGGTTCCCCATGTCCAGAACGGTCGGCAGCGAGATGATATTGACAAGAGCCCAGGACAAGCCTCCCATCAGGAAGACCGCGAGTCCAGCCGTGCTGGCAATGCCAAATGCCAGCAGCAGGACCATAATGGTGACACCGACCAGGCCGATGAGAATGGTGGTCTTTCGTCCCAGAGCTTTGCCGATGAAGCCTGCAGGAATCGACAGGAGCATGAACGCGAGAGAAAAGACACCGAGATTGGTCTTGGCACTTGCTTCGGAGGTCTGGCGAACCTTCTCCAGCTGGGCGATAGCAGTGGAATCCGTTGGCGCTGCCGTCCCGAGTTTGGCAATCAGGGCCTTGACCGCAGGACCCTCATAGTGCATATAGGTTGGGTAGTACGTTTCGATGGCATTATAGGCGATGAACCAGAAGAAGATGGCCAGGCAGACGAGCAAGAGACTGCGGTATTTCGGAGTCCACATTGTGCGAAGCAGGGAGAAGTCAGCATGTTCCGACTGTGGTACCTTGCGGTCAAGCGAGTCCCGCGTCTCGTTGATCGATAGAAACATGATAACAATGGCCACCAGGACTGATGCTCCTGCAATGGCAAACCCCAGCGGTCTGTTGGTCGTCGAGATCTTGCCGACAACGAAGTACACCAGCAGGGACCCGAATCCTCCCATGAAGTTGATGACGCCGTTGGCTGGCGAGCGCTCTTCCGGTGGAACGAGGTCCGGCATCAGAGCGATGATGGGTGATCGTGAAATACCCATACAGATATTCACGAAGAAAAGTACCAGGATGAATGCCGTCAGGGATGTTGCGCTCGCTCCAAGCCACAATGGAATCCATGGGACCAGGGCAAACAGGAGTCCGCCTATGGGCAGTGTCGAGATGATGAACGGCATACGGCGACCGATGCGCGTCCAAATGTGGTCCGACCAGAAACCGACCAGTGGAATGAGCGTAATAGCCAGAATGTTGTCGACATTCATCACCCATCCGGATGCGCTGTACGGCAGGCTATAGACGTTCTTCAGCAGTATGGGAATATCCGAATTGTAGAGAGACCAGAGGATCGAGATACCAAAGAAGCCGAATCCAAGCAGGAAGATCTTGAAATAGGATGCCTTTCTCTTCATGCTTGTTCCCCCTTGTCTTGGCATACCCCGGGAACCCCGGGGTATTGTGCCAAGCTCATTCTATGCGTACCGGTCGATTTGCAATACTCAGGGAGCGAGCTTAGTCCAGATCCTCGACTTTGATGAGATTGGTGCTGCCAGCGACACCTGCGTGCGAACCCGCAGTAATGATGATCTTGTCACCTCGTCGTGCCAAGTGAGACATGTACGACATTGCGACGGCAGTGCGGAGGATGTGGTCGACACTCTCGAACTGCTGGACGACCATTGGGATGATGCCGAAGTACAGTGCAAGGCGGCGCTGGACCAGGTCGCTTGGCGTAAGAGCGAGGATGGGGGTGCGAGGGCGGTAGCGCGAGATCAGGATTGAGGTCCTGCCCGACTCTGTCGCGCAGACGATGAGCTTGGCTCCGACGGTCTGGGCAGTGCGGACGGCGGCATAGGCGATTGCATCCGACGTGTCCGAGGCACACTCGGTATCGTGGGCTTCTATGGCGGCCCAGTACAGCTTGCTTCGTTCAGTCGTCTCGATGATGCGTCCCATCATCTCAACGGTCTCCAAGGGAAACTTGCCGACTGCCGTCTCATTACTCAGCATGAGGGCATCTGTGCCGTCGAAGATGGCGTTGGCCACGTCTGTCACTTCTGCTCGCGTGGGAGACGGGTTTTCGACCATGGAGCTAAGCATCTGCGTCGCTGTGATGACTGGCTTGCCC
Organism: Caldisericota bacterium; assembly: GCA_026390195.1. GTDB lineage: Bacteria > Caldisericota > Caldisericia > Cryosericales > Cryosericaceae > Cryosericum. The sequence continues at coordinate 9,822 of JAPLGK010000095.1, read as the reverse complement.
ATTCGATTGCACAGGGTGATGAGTCTCTTCTGGATGAGAGGTACTTCCTCGATGGGCATCTCGACACCGAGGTCTCCCCGGGCGACCATGATGCCGTTTGCTACGGCAAGGATACTCTCGATGTTCTGGACGGCCTGCCACCTTTCCACCTTGACGATGATCGGCACATGCGCTCCATGTGTCTCCATGAGCGTGCGGAACTCGTGGACACCGTCTGGTGTGCGCACGAACGAGAGAGCCACATAGTCGACGCCCGCTCGCAGGCCGGTGACAAGATCGTGCCTGTCCTTTTCCGTAATTGACGGGACATGGAGGTCCGACTGAGGGAAGTTGACCCCCTTGTGGTCCGAGAGTACTCCTCCCTTGAGGACATCCGTCACAATGGTGTCACCCTGGATTTCACGTACCTGGAGACGAATCAGGCCGTCGTTGATGAAGATGAGCTCCCCGGGCCGCACCTCGCTGGTGAGAGGAGGATAGTCCACACCGGCCTGTTCGGCGTTTCCATCCACCATGTGGGCTGTAGGACGGAACACGTCTCCGGTCGCGATTTCGCATGGTCCTTGGCTGAATATTCCCAGACGGATCTTCGGTCCCTGCAGGTCCTGGAGGATGGCCAGCGGCAGGTCGAGTTCGCCGCGGACCTTTTTCACGGCGGCAATCGTAGCAAGGTGTTCTTCGTCCGTACCGTACGAGAAACTGATCCGAAAGACGTCCACACCACGCTCGGCGAGCGCCTGGATCATCTCCTGGGAATTTGTGGCTGGTCCGAGTGTCGCGACGATCTTGGTACGTTTGACGTTCATGTTGTCAGACACGTATTCCTCTATGGTCAGGGTACAGACTGTCTATCTCGAATACATGATAGTCCAAGGTTGTCTGGCACAAGTGAAAAAGGGCCCCGAACAGACGTTCGGGGCCTGAATCCGACGGCAACGGAGTTTGCTTGATCACGCACGCCGCACGCCTCCTTGCAGGCTGTTTTCCCTTTCTGGAATAATCCTGCATTCCCATTCAGGTGACGCAGTCATATTGTGCATGTGGCAGTCGTTTTTGTAGAGTGCTAGCGTGTGAAAAACTGGTGAAAGGACGGACAGGCTTGACATGGCTGCCTTTCAGGGCTATCTTCCCTAGGTGACGCAATATGCGTTATGCACTATGCGTCATCCTAGGTGCGTAAGCGTGCAATGTCAGCAATCATAAGGGTTGGAGGCGAAAGGTGGCGAGGAATCCATTTGTACTGGGTCTGGTCGGCGGGGACGACCTGTGTGACCGGCGACGTGAGCTGGACGAGCTGGCGGGTCACGCCCGGAACCACCACAACGTCATCCTGGTGTCGCCACGGCAATACGGCAAATCGTCGCTGGTCCTTGCAATGCAGGAGCAGCTCCGAGCATTCGGGTTTGTTGGCGTGTATGTCGATCTGCTGACCGTGGCGTCCGACGACGATGTGGCGCGTAAGCTGGCGGCTGCTGTCGTGGCAGGCGTCGGCAGAGGAGCGGACCCCGTTGGGCTAGGGAAACGCATCAGCGGGCTGTTTGCTCGTATCGTGCCGACCATCGAGTTTGGACCCGACGGCCCTACCGTCGCCGTCACCATCGCGCAGGGATCGGACCCGACGCTGGTGCTGGCGGACGTGCTGGACAGCCTGCAGAAGTATGTGAAGCGGCACGGGCTGTCTGCTTGTGTGGTCCTGGATGAGGTTCAGGAGATTGGTCGCCTGCCCGGGGCACGTACCATCGAGGCTATCCTGCGCACGCATCTTCAGGAACACCGCGGCATCCCCTTCTTCTTCGTCGGCAGCAGGCGACAGGCTCTGACCGAGATGTTCGCGCATGCGCGCCCACTGTATCAAGCTGGATATCTCTATCCGCTGGACCGTATCCCCCGTGCGGAGTTCGTGCCGTACATCACTGGGCGCTTTGCCGCCAGAGGCAAGAAGTGCTCGGACGAGACGGCCGGTCACATCTACGACCGTGTGGAAGGATATCCAGCCTATGTCCAGCGGCTGGCGTCGTCAGCGTGGGACCTGACGAGCGTGCTGTGCACGAAAGAGAAGGTGGACGAGGCCTACCGACGTTTGCTTGCGCTGGCTGGCGTCGAACACGGGGCGACATGGATGGGTCTGCCGCTGGGGCAGCGCGCCTTGTTGCAGGCACTGGCCGTCGAGCCGACCGTACAGTTGACGTCTGCCGACTACCTGCGCCGGCACGGGCTGGTGGCCAGTTCGGTCCAGCGCGCCATCAAGCCGCTGCTGGAAATGGACCTGGTCGAGCGCGCATCTGAAACCGGACGCTTTTTCGTCGTCGACCCGCTGCTGGCCGCATGGGTGCGGTGGTCACCGGTGGTGCAGCTGCAGAAAACAGGAGGAGGGAAGGCATGAACACTCTGTGCTTTGGCGACAACCTTGAGGTCCTGCGCGACAGCATCGCAGACCCGTCTGTCGACCTTGTATATCTCGACCCGCCGTTCAACAGCGGCGCCAACTACAACATCATCTTCCAGCCCGAGAAGGAGTCGGCTGCCAAGGCCACAGCACAGATCCAGGCCTTCGAGGACACGTGGACGTGGAGCGCCGAGGCGGACGAGACGTATCGCTGCTTCGTCATCGACCGCGATCTCACGCGCCATGCCGGCACGGTGAGCGCCTCATCAAGCTGATGACCTCGATGCGCGAGTACCTGGGTGAGACGCCCATGATGGCCTACCTGACCATGATGGCCCCACGCCTGCTGGAGTTGGCCGTGTGCTGAAGGACACGGGCAGTATCTACCTGCACTGCGACCCGGCGCCATGTCTAGCGACCGCAAGACAGGCGACCACGGCGTGGACCGCGTGCTGCACTTCTGGGACCCGGCCAAGGACAGCAAGGCGGGCAAGGGTGTCATCTCGGTCAAGGGGACCATCGCGGTCAACCCCGGCATGGTGCGTGACCTGGCCGGCACGGTGGATCACCAGGGCGCCGACTTTGGCATTCTGATTACCCTGCAAGAGCCGACCGACGGCATGCGTACCGAGGCACGCAAGGCGGGTGTCTACAAGTACAACAACCAGCGCGAAATCCCGCGCCTGCAACTGGTGTCGGCTGCCGACCTGTTCAAGGAGTTCCTGCCCCTGCAACTGCCGCCCGAGGAGGCGCGCAACGGGTGCAAGATGACCGTCATCGCCGAGCCGGGAGCCGACGACGTGAAGGGTGGGCTATTCGGAGAATAGGTGGGAACGCTACGTCGTTTTGAGGCATTCCTTGAGGCAGGCCAGCAGGACCTGCGCGTTGCCATGGTCGGAATGCCCAACCCCTGACGAGTCACATGCGGGAAATGCAGAGCGGGCCAGACGGCCGGCCCGTTCTGCATGCTATGCCACCAGATGTGCTAGTTGAACGAGATGATGATGGCGAGGATCCCTGCTGCCAGCGCGACCAGGCTGAGTACCCACCAGATCGTGCCGGCACGACTCATGCGGCTTCGGATCTGCTGTTCGCTCTTCCACGTCAGGACGCTGTATTCCTTACCCTGGCCGGGACGCGCAACCCAGAACCCGTTGACCGCCTCGACAGGGCCGACAAAGAAACCCTGGCTGCCGGGAGCGAACGATGTCTCGACGGCGTGAAAGTTCGGCTTGCTCAGCCGACTGAGCAGGCCATGGTTGGTGACGTAGGGTGCAATGATGGGGTTTGTGGCGTCATGGATGTACTGGTCAAAGGTCGAAGGCGCGTCCAGGGTGGGCAGACCGCCGCGCTCGTCGAACCACAACTCGCCGGCGCCCTCCATCCGGAACGGCGTTCTGGCAGACTGCGAGCACACGGTCTCCCAGTTGGTCGTGGTGCCGTCCTCGTCCGAGTCCTCGGTCCCTTTCTCCAGGTGCGCGCTCCAGGCGACCGCCGGGCGAGCAGAATAGGGCGCGGTGAGTGGTTGGTCGGCGACGATGGAACCCTGAAACTTGCCATATGAACGGCCCTGCGCAGCCTGATGAAGGTCCAGTGTCTGTGCCTGGTTGAGCTGGCCGGCGTTCGACTTGCGCGATCTTGACGCGAAGTAGAGTCCTGCAGACAGGACGATAAGCAATAAACCGGTGGTGAACTGTGCTACGTTCATGAGTCACTCCTCTGCTGGCATCATGAGATAGCGATACTATACCAGAAGAGCGAGGGTTCGTACAAGAGGCGTGAGCCGTCCTGCACCCTCACCTCGTCCAGATGATAGCGCAATGTCCGCGCTAGAACAGCGGCTTGATCCCCGCGATGAGCAAGGCTGCCATGCCGATGAGCTTCATGAAGATGAGCAGAGCAGGTCCTGCGACGTCCTTGAGTGGATCGCCGACGGTGTCCGCAGCAACGGCCGCCTGATGTTCGAAGGAGCCCTTGCGTCCACCGTCTTCGATGAGTTTCTTTGCATTGTCGAAGGCCGTGCCCGTGTTGTTGAAGAATGGCCCCAGTAGGGCTGAACTGAGTACTGCTCCGATGAGGAGTGCACCGAGCGCCCAGTGACCGAAAACCAGTCCCACCAGGATTGGCACGGCGATGCTGATGACGCCCGGAAGGATCATCTCTTTGAGGGCGTTGCGTGTCGAGATGTCGATGCAGGTTGCATAGTCGGGGTTTGCTTCGCCCCTTAGGATGCCAGGGATGGTCCTGAACTGGCGGCGGACTTCGTCGACCATAAGCATTGCCGTCCTGGCTGCCGAGCCAATGGTAAGTGAACTGATGAGGTATGGGAGGCAGATCCCGAGCAGAATGAATGCAATGGAGTAGGGCTCCATCACGTTCATCGTCTTGAGGCCGACAATGGAGAAGTACGTCGAGAACAGAACGAATGACGTTACTGTGCCGGATGACATCGCATAGGCCTTGGTCGTTGCCTTCATGGTGTTGCCGACCGAGTCCAGCTGTGACAGCGAGTGCACGACCTGCTCGTGCGCCCCTGACATCTCTGCGATACCGGATGCGTTGTCGATGATTGGACCGAAGGCATCGGCAGTCATGATGTAGCCGATCAACAAATCGGTACCGATGTTGACCGCGACGATTGCCATCAGCGAGCCTCCGGAGACAAAGTATGCCGCTGCGACGGCGATGACAATCATGACGATAGATCCCAGTGGGCTCTGCAGGCCAGCGGAGAGTCCTGTGATGACGTTGAGCGCCACGCCGCGCTTGGATGCATCGGCAATGTCGTGGACCGGTTTTCCCGAGGAACCCGCGTAGTACCGCGTGATGATCGAAGACACGAGGGTGGTTGCGACTCCCAGGCAGGTGCCGATGAAGAGGGCCATGTCGTGAACCAGGAAATGGCTGACCAGGAAGGAGCCGAGCACGGCAAAGACGGTGGTCACAGCCATGCCGAAGTAGAAAGCGGTCTCGGGCTTGCTTCGGTCGAAGAGCCGTATGGACAGGACACCAAGCATCGAAGCAGCAAGGCCGGCCGACTGGAGGAGCATGGGGAAGAAGAGCACAGCACCTCCGTACTTGGGGACCAGCGTGAGAGCAACGACCATTCCGGTGACGACATCATCTGAGAACGTCTGGAAGAGGTCTGCGCCTCTGCCGGCACAGTCGCCGACATTGTCGCCCACCAGGTCGGCGACAACAGCGGGGTTTCGTGGGTCGTCCTCGGGAATATTCGCCTCGATCTTGCCGACGAGATCCGCTCCGATATCGGCTGCCTTGGTGTAGATGCCTCCACCGATCTGGGCAAAGAGGGCCGCGAGACTGGCTCCAAATCCAAAACCGACGAGGGGGTTTGGATCCTTGAACAGCAGGTAGAGCACTGACAGCACGACAAGACTGAATCCCGTGATGGAGAAACCCATGATGGATCCGCCGAAGACAGCCGTGTGGAACGCTGTGTTCACCGAGCGGGTCGCGTCGTCGGCGGTCTTGACGTTTGCGCGAGTGGACGCGCTCATCCCCATGTACGCCGTAATCAGCGAGGTAAAGACGCCGAGCACGAATGTCACTGCGATCCAGATGTTCAGAGTGAAGCCCAGAACTATTGCTACGATAGGAGTGACGAGCAGGATCGCCCGGAGCTGGCGAGAAAGGTATGCCCGCACTCCAATTGCTATGTAGCCGGCAATTTCGCTCATTTTCGGCGAGGAGATCCTGGCTGCCTTCAGCCTGAGGAACAGATAGAGTGCGGCTCCAATACAGGTAAGGCCGGCAACGACAGGAATGATGAGCAGTTTCATTTCGAGCCTCCAGAGGCTGGCCCCAGAGGGAAACAAACACAGCCCTCCTGCCAGGACGACGAACAAAAAGTTATTATACAACCGTGCGCGTTCTGTCAACCCCAGGTTCAGGCTCTTCAGGGAGCCGTGACTGTGATGGGGCTGCAAGCGGCTCGTGTTACTGGAGCGACACCTCGTCCGAGTCCTCGTCGAATGCGAGCAGATTGCCAAACCGGGCCCAGTTGATGAAGGTCGCGAAGGTGAATTCCGGGTTTTCGTTGGGCAACAGTTGTGCCAGGCGGTCCTGGACCTCGTCGTCGAGCATGGTGCCATTCCGGGATGCCTGAACGTCCGCGTGAACCGCCTTGAAGATGCTGAGAGTCAGGATCTGCTGTTTCCAGACGACTTTCTGGTTCTCGGTGTCCATGTCCGAGAAGCGATGCCCGAGGGGCGTCAGCACGGTGCGCTGCTTTGGCGTATCGATGAAATCGAGCATTTCGGCAGCCTTGACGATGTTGATGAGGTCACTGAATTCCTTGCCGAATTCGTGAGCCAGAACGAAGACGTCGCCTTGGCCGCCATGCGAGTCCAGGTATTCGACAAAGCTAACGACGTCACCTGACGAGACTGGCGGAAGTGGTTCGTAAACGGGTTGCGAGGGAGTGCTCACCGCTGCAGGAGGGATGTCGGGCAGTTCGTTCGTCGTAATGACGTCGTGGAGGTAGTCGACCATCGCCAGGAATCCCGGAGCCCGATAGTCGCGAGGTCGTGCCAGTTGGTTCTGGACGATCGTACGGATGCGCCCCGGGTTCGCCGAGAAGACAACGATGCGATCGGCCATGTAAACGACTTCCTTGATGTCGTGGCTGACCATGATGATGGACGCTGGCTGGCCGTCAGCTTCATCCCAGATATCGACCAGGTCTGCCCGAAGCGACTCCGCCGTCAAGGCGTCCACAGCACTGAAGGGCTCGTCCATGAACAGAAGCTCGGGCTGTACCGCAAGACCGCGCGCGATACCCACACGCTGCTTCATGCCGCCCGAGATCTCACGTGGATAGGCCTCTTCGAAGCCCTCAAGACCTACCATCTTGATCACGGTGCTGACGCGGTGCTGCACTTCTTCACGTGGGAGCTGCAGAGGGACGAGGACGGACTGGATGTTTTCGCTCACGGTCATCCATGGGAAGAGGGCGAACATCTGAAACACCATGCCGACGCCGGGGGTCAGGCCCGTCATTTCCGTGCCGCGGGCGAGCACCTTGCCGCTGGTAGGCCTCATGAGGCCGGCCAGGATGCGCAGAAACGTCGACTTGCCACAGCCCGAGGGACCGATGAGGCAGATGATTTCTCCCTTCCGTATCTCCATGCTGATGTTGTCCAGGACGGTCACCATGTTTCCGTTGGGCATCGAGAAACGCTGAGTGACGTTCTCACTGGAGAGCAGGACGGGCTGTTGCACAGAGTCTTCCATGAGGTCTCCTCTACTTGCTGAGGTTATACTGCGTGCTGGCGACCGCGTACAGTCTGCGCCAGACGAAGCGGTTGATGAGCACGACGGTCAGCGACATGATGAGAATTGCGGCGGCCAGTTCAGCGAATTTGGCGCCAAACGCGGCCTCACTGATGACAGATCCGATCCCCTGCGCCCTGAGGGTTTCACCGCGGAACGTCACAATCTCTGCGACGATGCTGGCGTTCCAGGCTCCACCAGTCGCCGTTACCCAGCCTGTCACGAGGTCGGGGAATATGGCTGGCAGGTACAGGGACCAGAAGCGTTGCCTGCCTGTGACACGGTAGCTCGCAGCCGCTTCTTTGAGGTCGGAGGGAATAGCCTGCGCGCCGGCAATAACGTTGAACAAGATGTACCATTGGGTGCCGAGCAGCATGAGCACGACACTGCCGAAGCCTATATTGACTCTGAGCAGAGCCAGCAGGAGGATCACGGCCGGGAACAGCATCGGTGCCGGGAACGATGCCGCGACCTGGACGATTGGCTGCATGATCCTCGACAGTTTTGGCGAGAGTCCGATGCGCAGACCTGCGGGCAAGGCCCACAGGGTCCCCAGGGCAATGGCCACAGTTACGCGTGCCAGGGTCAGGAGATCACTCCTCAGCAGGCTTAGCCATTCATTGATGCGAACGGACATGAGGAGGCGGACGACCCGGGCGAGGGCAAAGGCCAGTCCGGCCGCCAGCAGGAAGAACAGGACTCGAGAGAAGACGACGGAGAAAGAAGAACGGTTCGGCACTCCATGCTTATTGGGAGCAGAGGCAACTGGAGAGGTGCCCGGCATGTTGAGAGGAGTGTGCGGGAGAAGCCGTGAAACCAGGCTACTGAACGACCGGCCGACGGAGGAGCTTGCGGCGCCGATCCAGCGCAGGATATGCGAGTGGTGGAGGAGGTCCAGGAACCATGAGTCCATCGAATCTTCCTGGCTCGTGTCTTCGATACGAAACTTCTGTGCCCAGACAACGGTCGGCCGCCACAGTAACTGGTCCAGCGCTACGATCATCAGTACCATGGCGACAATCGCTGCGATCATGGCAGACACGTTGCCCTTCTCGACGGCGACTGACATGTAGGATCCGATGCCAGCCAGCCTGAAATCCCTGTTGCCTAGTTGAAATGCCTCGGTGACCATGAGGAAGAACCATCCACCGGCCATGCTCATCATGCTGTTCCAGATGAGGCCGACGGCGCCGTAAGGCATCTCGATCTGCGTGAGACGTTGCCACCAGTTGAACCGATAGATGGTGCCGGCTTCCTGGAGGTCCCGCGGTACCGACTTAAGCGAGTTGTAGAAACTAAAGGTCATGTTCCATGCCTGTCCCGTAAAGATCATCAGTACTGCAGCAAGTTCCAGTCCAATATTGCTGTTGGGGAAGAGGGACACCAGTGCCAGCACGACGCCCGGCATGAACCCCAGGACGGGGATGCTCTGCAGGATGTCCAGGATGGGCACAAGCAGTCTCTCGGCCAGCCGGTCCTTGGCCGCCCAGTAGCCGTACACAATAGTGAAGAGGAAGGAGATGCAATAGGCGGCCAACCCACGGACCAGTGAGAACAGCGTGTACCGGGGCAGCGCACGAAACGACAGGTCGATCAGAACCGTCGGCCTCAGTACGCCCGTCCACTCGCGTCCGACCTGCGTTATACCATAGAAGACCCCGAGGATCCCCAGAATGATGACGATGTCGGCCAGCGCCCCGCTGTGGTAGAATGCCATGACAGCGCCTGACTGGCCCCATACGACCGGAGACGTAGCTCGCGTGCGGCGCGGACGACTTCCTCCCGGACTTGTCTTGATGGGTTGGTTTTCGAGTGGTTCCTGCATGGTCTCTCCTCGTGACGGCAAATGTGCGCGGCTCATGGTAGCACGGTTGCGCCGGACCTGCAAGAACGCAGGGTCTATGAATAGGTCTTGTCCGGCGACGTGAAGGGACACCCCAAGTAAGGAGATTGGAAACCTTGACGTCCGGTGAGGGTTGCCTATACTCATTTGTTTGCAATGAGTCCCTTCAGGGATTCGCGAGGAGATGTTTGTCATGTATATTGTTATTGTTGGTTGTGGGCGCCTTGGCGCTCAGCTTGCTACGAAGCTCTCGGAAGAAGGCCATGACGTTGCCGTGGTCGACCGCAATTCAGGCAATTTC
>JAPLGK010000088.1 GCA_026390195.1 Caldisericota bacterium | reverse complement strand
GGGCGACCCGACAGCTGCTCTGCTTGAGGCGCTTGATCCAGAACAGAATACGCAATTCAGTGACCACTATATCGAGATCCCGTTTGATCTCTCTGAGGTCCTGTTCCTGACGACGGCGAATGTGTCGGAGACGATTCCATCGGCTCTTCTCGACCGCATGGAGGTTATTCCCCTGCCTGGATACACAGACGAGGAGAAACAGCAGATAGCCAGGCATTTCCTTCTTCCCAAGGCCATGCAGCAGCATGGGCTCAAGCAGGAAGACCTTGCCGTCGATGACCATGCGGTGTTGGCGATTATCCAGCAGTACACGCGGGAAGCCGGAGTACGGGGACTCGAGCGCTCGCTTGTCAGGATATGCCGCAAGGTAGCGAGAGCGAAGGTCGAGGAGAAGAAGTCGTTTGCGGGCGTCACCGTTCACGCGGATAACCTTGCGGTCTACCTGGACCTGGCCCCGTATTCGTACACGAGTCTCATCAAGGAAGCGCGTGTAGGAGTCGCGTGCGGTCTCGTTGTGACCCAGTACGGCGGTGACACGGTCTATGTCGAGTCCACGCGCATGGACGGCAAAGGAAATCTTCAACTCACGGGCCAACTCGGCGACGTGATGAAGGAATCGGCCCAGGCTGCGCTCAGCTACATCCGTACGCATGCCGTCGAGAACGGGCTGGATCCCCATTTCGTTGAGAAGACGGATCTGCACGTGCATGTTCCGGAGGGCGCTGTCCCGAAGGAAGGGCCGTCTGCCGGCGTCACGATGGCAACAGCCATGGTTTCGGCTCTCACGGGCCGAAAAGTGCATTCAGACATTGCGATGACTGGTGAGATTACACTTCGCGGGCAGGTGCTGCCTGTTGGCGGGATCAAGGCAAAGGTGCTCGGCGCGTACCGCGCGGGGATCAGGAAGCTGATCCTTCCCGAGGAGAACCGTCGCGACACGAGCAAGATCTCGCCGGATATCAGCAAGAAGCTTGAGTTCATCTTTGTCAACGACATTGCGCAGGTGCTTGAAAAGGCTCTCTTGCCGGCCGAAACAGCAAGTGGTCCCAGGCGTCGGCACTAGGGGGGCAGGATGGATCGCCAACAGGCCGGAACAGCTCTTCGGGAAAAGCGAACGTCACTTGGATTGTCGCTTGAGGATGTCGCCCGCGCAACTCTGCTGCGCAAGTCCGTGCTTGAATCCCTGGAAGCGGGCGGTCCGCCGGAACCGAACGGGTTCTTCAAGTCATACGCACGTCGCTACGCTGGGTATCTTGGGCTGAACGGCGACGAGGTTGTTGCCTCGTTTGCGGGTTCGTCTGCCACCGTGGCCGTGGACTCTGACGCGGCGGCTGCGCAACCCGCGAAGCTTGGTCGTTCTGTGGCAGTTGTTCCAGCATACAGGAAGAAGCGGAGCCTTGTTTCCACCGTTCTGATCGTGGTAGTGGCTCTTGCGGCTGCCGTCGTTCTGCTTTCGAGGGAGTGGCCGGCGACGGTCGTCGTGCCGGGAGGGTCGACCGGACCGTCGAGTACGCCGTCCGTGCCTTCGGACACGGTCAGTCCCTCCGTGCCTGCAACGCCTTCCATACCAGATACGACCCCGGTCTTGCCGACCCAGGGGGCGATAACGCTTGGATTCGCTCCTACGACTCAACGTGCATGGCTGGAGATCACTGTGGACGGGAGCGTCGTCTTTTCCGGAATCCTGCTTCCGGGAGACAGTACACAAGCTACGGGGAACTATGTTGTCGTCGACTTTGGCAATGCTATGTATACACGGGTGACGGCAAATGGTGTTGACCAGGGAGTCGCCTCTCCCGACAAGACCGTGATGACCCTTGAGTATGGTTCACCGGCGCATACACCGTAGGCCTCGAGTCTGCATTATCAGTCTCGGATGTGCGAAGAACCTGGCTGACAGCGAGACCGTGCTTGGGCAGATCGTTGCGGCAGAACCAACCGCTCTGGTGTGTGCCGAGCCCCAGGACGCCGATGTCGTTGTCGTGAACACGTGTGGTTTCCTGAAAGCCGCTCGTGATGAGGCTGACGAGACACTCGATGCCGTCGAGCGCCTGCAGGCCCAAGGGCATGTTGTACGAATTGTAGCGCTCGGCTGCTATCCGCAGTTGTGGAGGGAGCAAGTCCTGAAGCGACATCCAGGATTGCACACCATCATGGGCGTGGACGCAATGTACCAGAGAGCGTTCTGGGAGAGCCTGCTGAAACAGGTTTCACCTTCAGGTGTCGAGCAACCTGTCGACTTGGATACCATGAGGGCGTTCGAGGCACCTCGCCTTCTGAGTGGGAGCGGCTCCTATGCCTACCTCAAGATAGCGGACGGGTGCTCGCAGCGGTGTACCTACTGCACCATACCCCGGATCAAGGGGCCTCTCATCAGTCGCTCCGCCGGCACGATTCTCCGTGAGGCAGAACAGCTGGTACAGGCTGGCGCGACCGAGATCATCCTTGTTTCGCAAAACACGAGTGCCTACGGCATGGATCTGACGCCCGAACATCGTCCGCAGCTTGCAGCTCTCCTTCGCGAGCTCGATCAACTGCCTGGTATCAGAATTCTGCGGGTGTTGTATCTTTACCCCACACTGGTGACTCAGGAACTTCTTGAGGTGATCGGCAGTTCGCGCCACATTGCCCACTACGTCGACATTCCCTTGCAGCACACGGATCCAGCTGTTCTGAAGGCCATGGGACGCCCTTGGGCGGCCGGGTCAGCAGCTTGCGTGGTCGATCGCGTTCGACGGATCATCCCAGATGCCGGGATCCGGAGCACCTTCATCGTCGGGTTCCCCGGGGAGACCGAAGAGCAGTTCAAACGCCTGCTTGCCGATCTCCGTGTGCTTCAACTGGATCATGCGTCAGCATTTGCCTACTCAAGGGAAGCCTTGGCGGCATCCTCGCGGTTCTCGGATCAGGTGCATGGGTCAACGAAGGGCCACCGGCTGCGTGAATTCATGGAGGTCCAGCAGGAAATCTCCTGTTCCATCAATGAGATTCGATACCTGGGCAGAGACGTCGAGGTCATTGTCGATGGAGCGACCCAATCAGGGATCTACGGCAGAACTCTGCTCGATGCGCCCGACGTCGACAACACCGTCGTGATACGAACCGGTCACAAGACGCAACCTGCACCGGGCGATATCTGCAGGGCACGCATCACGACGGTGGGTCCCTACGACCTTGACGGCATCGTCCTGTGAGAGCGTTTGTCGCTATCCCTCTGCCAAGGAGCTTCTCTGACTGGCTACGAACCTACAGGACGACCTTCGCTTCGACAGTTCCGAAGCTCAGACTGGTTCCGGTTGCCTCATGCCACATCACGCTGCGGTTCCTCGGGGAGCTTCCGAATGAGCAAATCGATGACGCAGTAGAGCGTCTGTCGCTGTCGCTTTCGGCGATGCCAGGGACCAGTGTCGTGTTGGACAGATTCGGCGTATTTCGCCGGGACGGGCATCCCACCGTTCTGTGGACCGGGCCTGGCGTTGTCTCCCAGGCTCTCGCTGGTCTGGCGGCGAAGATCGATCTCTCCTTGACCGGGCTAGGTTCCAACGGTCGGACAGAGCGTTTCTCGCCGCATGTGACGCTGGGTCGGTTCGCAGCCGGTACGCGTGATGACGAGGTTGCGGCCATTGAGGCAGCGTCTGCAGAACCATGTGTCGTTCCCGTCACGGACATTGTTCTCTACGAGAGCGTCATGGGACAGGGTCATCCGGTGTATATTGCCCGCGCTTCGGTGCGGCTTGCGCCATTTGCCGAATAGGGAGACCGAACTATACTAAGGGGTAGGGCTCACACCAAACGTGGAGGCTGTATGGAAAACGGAAAGATGACCGACAAGGTTCAGAAGAACGAGGCCGCCGACAGAGTAGCCGACCGTGACAAGGCTCTGGCAGCTGCCATGTCTCAGATAGAGAAGCAGTTTGGGAAGGGTTCAGTGATGAAGCTTGGCGATCGCTCAGACAGGGCGTTGGTCCCTGCCATCTCGACCGGGAGCCTTTCCCTTGATGCAGCGCTCGGCATCGGCGGGCTTCCGCGTGGCAGGATCGTCGAGATCTATGG
>JAPLGK010000179.1 GCA_026390195.1 Caldisericota bacterium | reverse complement strand
AGTCGGTGAAATGCATCAAAATCGCCGTCATTTCTGCTGGCTGCCGGAATGTTCTGCCGGACGATGTCACTGAACGACAGCGGATACAGGATGAGCTCGCGTGACCGCCCGACCAGGTGCTCGCGCGTGGTGCTGCGGATCTCCAGCGACGATGAACCGGACACGACGAGCTTGATGCCGGCGCCCAGAACATACAGAACCTTCAGGGCCAGACCGGGGTTCGGGAGGCGCTGGACTTCGTCGATGAGGATGTAGGCGCGCGGACCACTTTTGGCATCATGCAGGAACCGCAGGAGATCCCCTGGATTGCTGATGAGTTCGGCTGCCCCAGGATCGTCCACGCTGAAGTAGAAGATGTCGGCTGGCGGCACGCCATTCGCAAGCAGCCGCTGGACGAGCATGGACAGCAGTGTCGTCTTGCCTGCCTGCCGCGCCCCGGTGACAACGACAACGTACGGGTTGTCTATCCAGCCGGCAAGCGTTTCCAGCTCACGGCGTGGCAGCCACGAATGCTCGAATGGACGGCCTGTACGCCACGGGTTGCGCATGTTGAAGATCTCAATGTTCATCGCGGCTACCTCCTCTACCTGGTGCAAGCATAGCATGGGTTGCCCAAATGACAAGGGACCTCGTCATTTGGGCCGACCAAATGACAAGTGCCCTCGTCATTTGGTCGGATGAGTGCCAATGAGCACTCTGGAAGCGGGTGTTAGCGTTCGCTCACATGGGATCAGCTGGTGTAACAGGGGACAGACGTAGTTGTTGTAACATGCAGACGCCCGATGGAAGAGAGGCTGGATTCCCGCAGACGTGGGAATGACAGACAGGTCGTCGTTCCCGCGCAGGCGGGAATCCACGCTGAGTGCAAGCTATGTAAGTCCCTTGTACTGTCGGACGTTTTGGACCTTCCACAGGAGAGCCGGGCAGATTCTGATTCGGTCTGCAAGGGTATCGTGTACTGTCAGGAGATCAGGATCGATGACACCACGGTCGTTGATGTCATCCAGGAACTGAATTTCGGCCGGTGTCAGGGGGAGGACGCGCTCCAGCAGCGGAAGTGCTCGTTGCCTGAGCGTCGTCACGTCCGTCATTGTCGTGTCGTCCACGGCACTACCACGCAGCAGCGGCAGGAGATAATTACGCACATCAACGGTATCCCCTGGAAGGTTCGAAAGGTTGACCGTCCTCCAGTCACGTCTGCTGGCTGCTCCATAGACAACAAATGCCGTACGCAGCTTGGCAGTATCCAGACCCGCCTTCTCGGCGAGCTGGGCAACATCGAACAGGTCTCGCGCCGCGGCTCGATCGAGCAAAGCAACCAGCTTGCCGGCGACTACTTCGTGTACGTCAACCACCGGGATACGGCTGGCCATGGTTTCTCCCACTGACATCGAATTCATGACACATACGGGCCAGAGGAGGGAACGGAACAGGAAGTTCACATCGACCTCCAGGTTGCTGGCGGAACCCAATGCGGAGAGGTAGCGCAGGGCCAGCTTGCCACCAGCATACTCAGTGGGGCGGCGCTGGACAGAGAGTCCTTCGCGCACGCACGTTGCCTCGAGTGCCTCCAGAAACGGCTTCCTCTCGCGTGCAAGGTCCCCGCGCGAGGTAGTGCCGATGTAGTTGAGGTCGATGTCCACCGAAAGCCGGGGCAGGTCCAGGAAGAAGAGGTTCAGGGCAGTACCTCCCTTCAGCGCGATTTTGTCGCCCACGAGGGGACTGGAGGACAGGGCGTTCAGGAGGGAGACGAGACGAAGCACTTTCTCCAGCACTTCGGGGCGAAAGCCGGTCGATGCAGCTTGAGCCAGCAACCGTTCGCGTGACAGGTTCATACAGGTTCCT
>JAPLGK010000105.1 GCA_026390195.1 Caldisericota bacterium | reverse complement strand
TCAGCTTTGGCAAGAGCAAGGCCAGGCTGTTCATGGACAACCGCCCGCGCGTGACGTTCAAGGATGTAGCGGGTCTGGATGAAGCCAAGGAAGAGACAGGCGAGCTGATCGACTACCTCAAGAACCCGAAGAAGTTCTCGGGTATGGGTGCCAAGATTCCCAAGGGCGCGTTGCTGGTCGGGCCTCCTGGCTGTGGAAAGACACTGCTTGCGCGTGCAATCTCCGGCGAGGCCAAGGTACCGTTCTTCAACGTGTCGGGTTCGGAGTTCGTCGAGATGTTTGTCGGCGTGGGCGCAAGCCGCGTCAGGGACTTGTTCGCACAGGCGAAGCAATATGCTCCATGCATTGTGTTCATCGACGAAATCGACGCCGTGGGGCGCCATCGCGGCGCAGGCATCGGCGGCGGCAACGACGAACGTGAGCAGACCCTGAACCAGCTGCTCGTCGAGATGGACGGCTTTGACGCGAACAAGGGCATCATCATCCTTGCAGCAACGAACCGGCCTGACGTTCTGGACCCGGCTCTGCTGCGTCCGGGCCGCTTCGATCGGCGCGTTGTCGTCGACCTGCCGGATGCCAAGGGACGGGAGGAGATCCTCAAGGTGCACGCTTCGGACAAGCCGTTTGCGGTTGACGTCATGCTTGGCACGATCGCCAAGGAGACCGCCGGTTTCACAGGAGCCGACCTGTAGAACCTGCTGAACGAGAGCGCACTGCTTGCCGTCCGCAGGGGCAAGACGGATATCACGATGGAAGAGGTCGAGGAAGCCATCGACAAGGTCATCGCTGGACCACAGAAGAAGTCCAGAGTCATCAGCGCCGACGAACGCCGGCGCATCGCTTACCATGAGGCCGGGCATGCCGTCGTCGGCAAGGCTCTGGCCGCACGCGAAGAAGTCCACCGCATCAGTATCGTGTCACGCGGTATGGCCCTCGGATTCACGTTGCAGCTCCCCACAGAAGACCGGTACATGCGCACGAGCGAGGAGCTCCTCAGGGAAGTTGCCGGCCTGCTTGGCGGAAGCGCTTCCGAGAAACTCTTCCTGGGCAGCATCTCGACCGGACCTTCGAACGATCTCGAGCGGGCCACGGACGTCGTTCACCGCATGATCCGTGCGTATGGCATGAGTGAGCGACTCGGTCCCCTGACCTACGGCAAGACCAGTGATCTGGTGTTCCTCGGGAAGGAACTCAGTGAGGAGCGCAACTACAGTGAAGAGACCGCCCAGACTATCGATACCGAGGCCAGACGCCTGGTCGAAGAGCAGTACGGGCGTGCGACCGAAATCCTGGAGATGAACCGTACCGTGCTGGAGAATCTGGTGACTGTTCTGCTGGACAAGGAGACGTTGCAGGGGCCAGAACTCGAAATGGCTCTCAGGGGTGTCATCGACCTGACGGCGAGCACTGTCCAGATTCAGGCACCCGCTTCGCAGTCTGGTTCGCCGGTGAGCACGCAGCCTGCCTCATAGTCCGGACGCAGAGATATCAAGAAAGGCCCCAGCCATCAGGCTGGGGCCTTTGCATGTCCTGAAAGCCCGTCCCGTTCTCAGGCGCGGTTGGCAGTGCCGAACAATTCGATCTTGCCGCGCACGCCGTCCCTGACGGCCTGCAGCTGTGGCTTTGCAAGGTCCCGGAACCCAATGGCGTCCGGGTTCTGCTCGAACATCGCCTTGACGGCGAGGGCGGCCTTTTTCTGCAGGAAGGTTGCAATATTGATCTTGGCGATGCCCAGCTGGATGACCTGCTTGACATCTTCATCCACTGCGCCGGAGGCACCGTGCATGACAAGTGGGACAGTCGGCATGGCTTCGTGCAGCTTGCGGCAGAGTTCGATGTCGAGATGGGCTGCCTGGATGGCCATGGCGTGTACCGTTCCAATGGAAACGGCGAGAGCGTCAACTTGCGTATCCCCCCAGAATCGGACTGCTTCGTCGGTCATCGTGTAGTGCATGTCTTCTGCCTCGGCAGCTTCGCCGTCCTCGGACTTGCCGACCTTCCCGATCTCTGCTTCGACGGCCACGCCTACCTGGTGGGCGGCTTCGACGACCTGACATGTGATGGCGACGTTTTCGGCGTATGGCAGCGAGGAACCGTCAAACATGACGGAGCTGAAGCCGGCACGCAGTCCTTCGATACAGCGCAGGAAGCTCTTGGCGTGATCAAGGTGCACGACGACGGGAATGGTATACTTGGCGGCGTAGTGACGGGCGATCATGCTCAGTTCTTCGAGCCCCGCAAAATCAGAGCTACCCTGCGAGATCTGGAGGATGACAGGCGCCTTCATCTCCTACGAGGTTTCAACAACAGCCTTGGCATATTCCAGGTTGTGGATATTGTACGCGCCGACCGCGTAGTGGTTCTTGAGTGCGTCCTGCGTGACTTCTTTCAACGTTACCAGCATTGTGCCACCTCCACGCGGTTAGACAGCCTTGATGAATTTCCCGTAGCCGGCTCCTGCAGGGAACCACGCCGAACCGTCGTAGACCTGATTGCCACGCACAAAGGTCTGGCGGACTGCGCCTCGCAGCTCCCGCCCCTCAAAGGCCGTGTACTTGTTCTTGGCGTAGAGGTCTTCGGCGTGCACGGTCACCCCCGCATTCGGGTCGATGCAGGCGAAATCGGCATCAGAACCGACTGCAAGTACACCTTTCCGCGGGAAGAGGCCGAGACGCTTCGCCGGGTTGGTGCTCATGATTTCGCCAAAACGGTACAGGTTCATGCCACGCACCGTGCAGGCTTCGTGAAACATCAGAGGGACACGGAGCTGAACGCCGGGCATGCCTGCATAGGCATTCCAGATGTTGTCGGTGACCTTCTCCCGTGGGTAGACGCCGGCTGCATGGTCGGTCGTCACATAGTCGATGGTCCCATCCAGCAGGCCCGCCCAGAGCACCTCGTTGTCGTAGCGGTCGCGCAAAGGCGGCGTGCACTTGGCCAGACTGCCCAGGCGTACGAAGTCCTCCCGGTTGAGCAACAGGTAGTGCGGACACGTCTCAGCCGTGACGTCGATGCCCTGACCCTTGGCTTGCCGGACAAGGTCGACTCCTGCGGATGTCGAC
>JAPLGK010000175.1 GCA_026390195.1 Caldisericota bacterium | reverse complement strand
ATCTACCTCGACAGCCAAGTTCTGATGAGTCCGACGGTCGAGACGGCCATCACCGATGGCAAGGGCGTCATCTCGGGTGGCTTCACGGCGGAGCAGGCCAGCAACTATGCACTCCTGCTGAAAAGCGGATCGCTGCCTGTTAAGCTGGTTGCGATCTCCGAAGAGGTCGTTGGTCCTTCGCTCGGCAGTGCCTTCAAGCGCAGCAGCGCGTTGGCGGCAGTCATTGCGTTTCTCCTCGTCGTTAGCTGGATGTTTGTCATGTACCGGTATCTGGGTCTCGTCTCTGGCATTGCTCTTGTCGTCTATGCCGACATCCTCATGGCTGCGTATCTCGTGCTGCATGCAACACTCTCGCTGCCCGCCATCGGTGGTGCGATCCTGTCCATCGGTATGGCAGTGGATGCGAACTGCATCATCTTCGAGCGCATTCGTGAGGAGCTTGGGATGAAAAAGACCGTCAAGGGCGCGATTGGAGCGGGCTTCTCCCGTGCATTCCGTGCGGTATTTGACTCCAACCTGACTGTGCTCGTAGGCACCGCATTCCTGTTTTACTTCGGTACCGGCACCGTGCGCGGATTTGCCGTGACGCTTGCTCTCGGCGTTCTCGCCAGCATGTTTACGGCTGTGTTTGCCAGCCATACACTGGTCGACCTCCTGCTCACTCCTGCCATTGCCAGGAACAGTAGGAAATTCCTCGGTTAGGCGGTGCAGCTATGACATTCAGAGAGAGAATCCTGAGCTGGGACATCATTGGTAAGACACGTACGTGGTTCACTGTGTCATCTGTCATCATTGCGATTGGCATTGTGGCCATGGTTGTCAATACGGTCAGCTTCGGGTCGCCGCTCAAGTTTGGCATTGACTTCATGGGCGGAACAGTCATCAACGCCTCCTTCGAGAGAGCTCCTGATGAGGCAGTTGTCCGCGGCATACTTTCAGCCAACGGCTATGGCAACGTTACAGTACAGCGGGCCGGAGAAAAGGGCATTACGATGAAGGTGGAGACAAATGAGATTGACCCGGCCGTCAGTGGGAAGATCATCAACGACATTGTGGCAAAGTATGGCGCCGTTGATGTGGGCACCAAGGAAATCACCTCAATCGCACCCGTCATTGGGCGCGACCTTCTACGTCGATCCAGCTTGGCATTAGGTCTTTCGCTGCTGTTTACCTTATTCTATATCACGATTCGTTTCAAATTCTCATTCGGTCTTGCAACGATCCTCGGCATGGTGCATGACATCTTCGTTGCCCTCGGCATCCTGGCCGTCTTCCGGGTTCCTCTCAATGCGCCCTTTGTTGGCGCGTTCCTTGCGATTATTACCTACTCGGTGCAGGACGGTGTCGTGGTCATGGACCGCATCCGCGAGAAGTTGCGGTATCGGACGAAAGAACCGTTCGATAAGCTTGCAAATGCTGCAGTCACCGAGACGTGGGTACGGTCGTTCAACACGTCCTTTACGACATTCCTTGCCGTGTTGATGTTGTTTCTGATGGGCGGAGCTCCAATTCGCGACTTCTCGACAACACTGCTGGTGGGCATTATCTCTGGAACCTACTCCTCTATCTACATTTCTACGCCTCTGCTGGTGCTGTGGGTGCAGGCCAGAGAGAAGGCTGCTGCTCTGCAGAAGGCATGATGCTTCCAGGGCTCCCAGTTGACAATGGACGATGCAGGGAGGCAACATGAACCTGAGAGATTTCATACGCGACATTCCGGATTTCCCTCAGAAGGGGATCGTGTTCAGGGACCTTACTCCGCTCATGGGCGATGCCGACGCGTTCCAGTTTGCGGTCGACGAGCTAGCAAAGCAGTTCAGAACGGACCGCATTGACAAGATAGTCGGGGTGGAAGCGAGGGGTTTCATCATTGGTGCTGCACTGGCCTACGCCCTGCATGTCGGTTTTGTGCCGGCTCGCAAGCCGGGGAAGCTTCCCTACAAATCGGTTCGGAAGGAATATGAGCTCGAGTACGGTGTGTCGATTCTTGAGATGCATGAGGACGCCATCAAGCCCGGCGAACGCGTGCTCATCGTTGACGACCTGCTCGCGACGGGTGGCACTGTCAGCGCTACTGCCGACCTTGTCCAGTCATTGGGCGGCGACATTGTCGCGTATGCGTTTCTGGTGACTCTGAAGGACCTCGGCGGAGCCAGCAAGCTGAGTGGTGGAAGGGTTGTCTCGCTGCTTGACATTTGAAGCTTGACACTGAGTTTGACGTTGACAAGGAGTTTGAGACTCTCATAGCGACGCTTCGAGGCTGGCTCTCCCCAGAGGAGGTCGGCCTCGTTGAGCGAGCGTTTGTGTTTGCGCGCCAGAAGCATGGGGATCAGAAACGTGCTTCTGGCGCTCCCTTTATGCTCCACCCGGTCAAAGCCGCTCTGGTGCTTGTCGATTATCGTCTGGATGCTGAGACCTACGCCGCCTGCCTGCTGCATGATGTCCTGGAGGACACGCAGACGACGGCGAAGGAGCTTGAAGAGGGTTTCGGGGTTAAGGTGGCCTCCCTTGTCGAGGGAGTGACGAAGCTGCGCGGCCTGAACTACCTGTCCCGCGAGGAGACCAACCTCGAGAACGTCCGCAAGATACTGCTGGCCATGGCAGCAGATCTTCGGGTGGTCCTGATCAAGCTTGCCGATCGACTGCACAACATGCGGACGCTGCAGTATCTGAGTGAGGACAAGCAACAGCGTATTGCCCAGGAGACCATGGAGATCTACGTTCCTCTCGCCCACCGGCTTGGGATATACGAGCTCAAGTGGGAAATGGAGGACCTGGCATTCCGCTACCTGGACTCCGATGAGTACCGGAGACTGGCTGGACTTGTTGCTGCCAAGCGGGCTGAACGTGAAGCGTTTGTAAAGGAAACGATCGACCAGATCGACCATTTCCTGGAAGAGAAAGACATCCGCGCTCAGGTCTCGGGCCGGCCAAAGAATCTGTACAGCATCTATCGCAAGATGGTCCAGCAGGGCAAGACATTCGACGAGATCTACGATCTTACGGCGGTGCGAATTCTTGTCAACACGATCCCTGAGTGCTACCTCGTTCTGGGATATGTGCACGAGGCATTCACTGTCGTTCCCGGGCGGGTGAAGGACTACATCGCCCTTCCGAAGCCGAATGGCTATCAATCGCTGCACACGACCGTGATGGGCTCCAACGGAGAACCGCTGGAGATCCAGATCCGAACCAAGCGGATGCACGAAGTCGATGAGATGGGCGTGGCCGCCCACTGGAAGTACAAGGAAGGCAAGGCAGCCGATCTGGTCGATTCGGAGCGGTTCGCCTGGCTGCGCCAGATGGTAGACTGGCAGAAAGATGTCCGCAGCAGTGGAGAGTTCGTGGAGCGCGTCAAGGTCGACGTGTTTACGGACGAGGTCCTCGTCTTCACGCCGAAAGGGGACGTCATCAATCTGCCGGTTGGCTCCACTCCCGTGGATTTTGCCTATCGCATCCATACGGACGTAGGCAACAACCTGGTTGGAGCCAAGGTCAACGATCGCATCGTGCCTATCGATACGGAGCTGGTGACTGGAGACCGCGTGCAGATAATCACGTCGCGGAATTCCGGAGGGCCGAAGTCAGACTGGCTGAAGTTTGTCAAGGCGGCCTCGACAAAGGAGCATATCCGGGCATATCTGCGGAAGAAGGAACTGGAGCATGCAACCCCGGAGAGGCCCAAGGTGGAGGAACGCCCGCGCACGGTCGTGACGCGTCCGTCGCTGTCGGACCGGCGGGCTGGGGCAGACAGTGGATTCCGCATCGTCGTTCGAGGTGATGCGACGCTCCCGATCGTCATGGCCACATGTTGCAGTCCTTCTTATCCTGATGAGATTCTCGGTTACGTGACGCGTGGCAGAGGTGTCACGATTCACAAGGTCGATTGCGCCAATATTCCATCGCTAGGTATGGAGCCGGAGCGTCTTGTCGACGCTCACTGGGAGATGATCCCTCGGAAAGCGCGTGAACGGACCATGGTCATCGAGACCCTGAATGTCCCCGGCGTGCTCTACCAAGTGTCTGAGGAGTTTGCCAAGAGAGACATCAACATCAAGTACATGAAAAACGCCGAGCGTCTCTCCATGTTCAGGAAGAAAGGCGAGGCGCCGCGCACACAGATCAAGATCGTCGCGGAATTCCTTGACGAAGTCGCCTATCGACAGACGATGGAGGCGCTCAGGGAGCTTACATCTGTGATCTCCGTCAAGCAGCGGTAGGGACTGGGCGTCCGTCCTGACCTGAGACAACCGTGGGCGGCCGGTGACCGGGGGTCGTCCTTTCGAGATGGGGTGCCTGGCAGACAGGCTTGTTCAATGGAAGCAGAGCGTAATGATGGTGGAGCCGAGGCGCATGGAGTCCTTATCACGACCATGGGATGGCGCACTGGAGCTACTGCTTTCCGCGATTGCGAATTATCGTTCCTCTCGCGTCTCGTCGGCGTAATGGTCGGGGAGGAGCGCGCAATGACGGACCCGACTGTCGCTGTTGCAGGTACGTGAATTCCCAAGGCAGCAGATTCTGTCATCCTTCACCTCCATTTCTCATGAGCTGACGGAGGCGGTTCACGTACATTCTAGATGAGTCGATGCGACTACTTGAAGAAGGCAAAATGAGACCTATCATTGCAAAGAAGCCTCCCATCCTGAACGCGGCCAAAGCCAATGAACTGCCGGAGAGCGGACAGGCAATTGGCAATGTTGTCTTGCTGGCACCGGAACTATTGTAAGACCATTGACGCTTCTAGCTGGGAAGTAGTGGCTGAACACATGGTTAGGCAGACGTCCTCTGTGCCAACGGGGCTGTCTGGAGGTGGCAACGTGGAACCAGTTTCCGTCGAGTTTATCAGTGAAGGTGCCTGCGTGCGCGGCAGACTCTTCGCAGCTGTTGGAACGGTTCCGGCAACTACACTTCTGCTTGTCCCCGGCTGGCCCGGGGAGCCCAACGACGTCCTGGGCCTCGGTACGCTGCTGGCAGAACAGGGCATAAACGTTTGCATGTTCAATCCCAGGGGCCTGCAGCACAGCGAAGGGATATCGAGCCATGCCAACGTCCTGCAAGACATCGGAGCCGCCTTGCAATGGCTCAGGCAGGCAGACGTGCGAAGGCGGTTCGAGGTGGAAACGACAAGACTCGTACTTGGAGGGCACAGTTACGGTGGGGGAATGGCGATGGCCTATGCGGCGCGGGATTCGAGCGTACGCCGGGTGATCTCGATTGCTGGCAATGATCACGGGGAATTCGCCCGCGAAATGCAGCGAAATGCAGCGTTCGCTGAAGATATGCGCCGTTGGCTGTTGAGCACCCGTACGCCGGAGGGGCCGGCTCGATTCGACATGGAAGCAGGCCTCGAGGAGCTTGTTGACCACCAGGACGTTTACGGGCTGAGGGAGAACGCGGCGAATCTCGCCGACCGATCGATACTCCTCATCGGTGGATGGGAGGACGAGCAAGTTACTATTGACCAGTTCCTCTTGCCGCTGTACCGAGCGCTAAGGGGTGCAGGTGCAGCGAAGGTAACTTTCCTCGTGTACCATACTGACCACGGGTTCAGCAATGTGCGTCAGCGGCTGGCCTCCGATATTGCAGGCTGGCTGCTTCGAGAGTGAAGTGACTCGTGTCACGTCTCCCTAACCAGCGCTTCCAGCTGGCAGGCTTGGCCTGCGGCTGAAGCGCGAGCCGTTAGCCCGCATTCTAGGAGGCTGCGAAGATATGTTTGCGGAGAAGGAATTCAAGACCCACGGTATATCTCTCAATTATGCAGAAGGACCCATCTCTGGTCCTCCTCTTGTTCTGCTCCACGGCATACCAGGACGTTGGCAAGAATTTCTGCCAATCATCCCCTATCTGATGGTCCAATGGCACATCTATGCTCTAGATCTTCGTGGCCAGGGGAAATCGGGTCATGTGGCTGGTCGATATCACTCGTCGTTTTACGGCAAAGACCTCATATCCTTCATGAAGCGTCAAGTGACAGAACCTGTCATTCTCTTTGGCAATTCGGCTGGCGGCCTTGTTGCTCTCGATGCCGCCGCAAAAGCTCCGGAATGCGTAAAAGCGATTGTGCTTGGGGATTCTCCCATCGATATCGAATGGTTGCTCGGGTGGATGAACAGTCCAGGATTCAAGGCTCTTTTCTCTGCTTTTCGAGCTCTGGCGAGCTCAAACCATACGATCGCAGACATAGTCAGCGAACTGGCGGCTATCCCCGTTAGGGTACAAGACCAGGAAGCACCGATTCGATACGCTGATCAGCCAGGGATCGATAGCACTGATCTTAGACAGCTGGCCATAACACTGAGCGAACTTGATCCTGATGTCTTGGCATACCACGCTGAGGGGCGGGCAGAAGAATACCTCGAGGGTTTTGATATGGATAGGATCTTTGAAAATACTACATGTCCTGTCCTTCTAGTGCAGGGTAATCCAGCGCTGGGAGGTATGATGACAGATCGTTCTGTTGAGCATGCACTGGCGAGACTCCATCGTGGTTATCATGTTTTGCTTAAAGAAGCAGGCCATGACCTTGGAATGGATCGTTGGGAGGTGGGCCCACTTCTCAGGACGGTTACCGCGTTTCTAGATTCGATATGAGATGTGCTGGGTTGTGGAAACATGATGTTAAGAATGCCGGCTGACCCTTCGCTGCAGCCGACGCGGCTATCACCGTAGCAAACTGGCCGGGCTTCCTCGCAGGGTATATGGTAGACAAGCGACTCGGCCTTTACCCGCCGCTCACCCGCTGGCCGTTGGGCAGCTCGTCTCAGCTGCGGGGTTAGCAAGTCAGGTGTGGGGCCATACTCTTCACGGGAGGTTGGTATGTTAGGCTATGCTCATCCTGAAGTCCTTGTAGATACGCAATGGGTCGCCGAGCACCTCACTGCACCCAAAGTTCGTGTTGTCGAAGCAGGCTCTGACCTCAGTGATTACAATTCCGGACATATCCCCGGTGCAGTGGGATGGAGTTGGAGTACTGACTTCCAACACCCCATCCGCAAGGACTTACCAGACAAAGGGGGAATGGAGGAGTTGCTGGCCCGCTCGGGTAT
>JAPLGK010000209.1 GCA_026390195.1 Caldisericota bacterium | reverse complement strand
AAGAGTTTTACGATCTTACGACCTTCATCACTCACGCGGCGTCGCAGGTTCAGGCTTTCGCCCATTGACCATGATTCCCCACTGCTGCCTCCCGTAGGAGTCTGGACCGTGTCGCAGTTCCAATGTGGCTGACCATCCTCTTAGACCAGCTACCCGTCATCGCCTTGGTAGGCCATTACCCCACCAACAAGCTGATAGGAGACAGGCCGATCCGGAAGCGCGAGCTTGCGCCCGCTTTCTTTGCAGAGCCGTCGCCCTGCAACATTATCGCGTATTATCTCATCTTTCGATGAGCTATCCACGTCTTGGGGGTACGTTACCTGTCCATTACTCACCCGTTTGCCGCTGAGCCAGTCCCTCGGGTTGCCCTTTGGGTCGGACTCCGCTCGACTTGCATGTGTAAAGCACGCCGCCAGCCTCCGCTCGACTTGCATGTGTAAAGCACGCCGCCAGCGTTCATTCTGAGCCAGGATCGAACTCTTCGAAAATCTGTGGTTCTCTTGTGATCTTCCCGAAGGAAGAATCGGTACAAAGGAATGACAGGGATTGTCTTGTACGTACAGACATTCCTTGTCGGGTAAAAAACACACCTTGTGTGTCTCTCAACCCGTTCTCTTCACTGTCTAGTTTTCAAGGTACCAACTGCGCGTGCCGCTTCGTCGACGGACACCCTTGGGGTGGGGCGACAAACTTTGAGTTTACTCGCTTGCTCTGGTCTGTCAAGAGCAAACCCTTTTCGCACTTTCGTTCACGGGGCTCCTCCGAGGCCCGCTGGTACCGAACATGTGTAAACATACGCCAAACAGCGCTGGTGTCACGCACACCTGCTGGAGCAGACCGAATTTCCTGACGGAGCCGTACAAGAACGTGCATCACGAGGCGCGGGTATCCGTCAGGACTCGGCAAACCGTGACCAGACCCCGGGCCGGCTTACCCGCGGGACATGCCCCTCCCGGAGCCGTCCCTGCGCTCCTCTCGCGACCAGGAACTGCCGTGCGGATGTGCGGCTCGCCACTTCTCGGACTCTATCCTGGAGTAGATGCAGCCACAGTAGTTCTGGCGATACAGGCCAAACTCCTTGCTCAGATTCACCGACTCCCGGAAGCCGTCCTTCTTGCGGAAAGCCTCGGGGAGAAACGTGACCCCGTACAGCGCCCCCTTCTCGCGCCCCACCTGCTCCAGCGCGTGCACGTCCTTGTGGGGGCTGATGAGCAGGGTCGTCGTGAACACTGGTATCTGAAGGTCGGCCGCCCTGTGCGCCGCTGCCTCCAGCAATACGCCAAAACACAACGGACACCGGCGCCCACCTTCGGGCTCGTCCCAGAACTCGCGCGTCACCGCCAGCCAGCGCTCAGGCTCGTACGGGCCGACGATCAGCTCGAAGTTATCGATGTACGCCAGCTTGCGGGCCTGGTCGAGGCGGAGCTCGTACTCCTCCTTCGGTTGGATGTTGGGGTCATAGAAGAACCCGACCGGCTCATACCCCTTTGCCCGCACGCGCACGACCGACACCGTGGCATCCGGTGCACAGCAGATATGCATCAGGATGGGGATACCTGGCATATTTCGTTCCTCGGGCTTCACAGTCATCCAAATTCCTCCTCGCCTGGCAGCATTGTAGCGCATGCAGGCAACAGCGCAAATCGTTGGGTGCTCATTTGACGCTGTCAGCAATCACGCCATGATGAGTGGCATAGTTGAGAAGAAGCGGGAGGCCCTATGTCACAGCGAAGGATCACGGTAACCTTACCCGACGAGCTGTACCACGAGCTCCTCAGGCACAGCAACAAGTCGGCGTTCGTCAGAGAGGCACTGCAGGCACACGTCGCCCGTCTGCGGCAGTGCGATGTCGCCTCACAGATACGGAACTACTGCACGAGGGAGTCAGAATCCGACCGGGCGCTGTGCTCGGAACTGGACGGGAGTATCGACGATGGAACCTCTGCGCAAGGGTGACGTCTGGCTGGTCAACTTCGACCCCACGTGCGGGAAGGAGATCCAGAAGAAACGACCGGCGGTTGTCGTCTCACGAGATGAGTACAATGCGTTCGCCTGGCCCGTGCTCGTCGTCCCCCTGACGTCGCAGGGATTGAACGAGGTCACGCCGGTGTTCGAAGTCCTCGTGCCGAGGGGCGAAGGCGGCACGGAGCACGACTCCAAGACAAAGGCAACCCACATGCGCACTATCGACAGGGGTCGCCTTCTGGAACGCCTCGGCCACGTGGGCGACGCGACCATGCGCGCTGTCGAACAGACCATCCGCAACCTCATCGACATGGCGTGAACGGAACGGAGCATGAGCCACCAAATGCAACCACCCCGCTCCAGGAGCGGGGTGGTTGTGAACGTGCCACTTGTGGCTAACTACCGGCTGACCCCAAAGGATCAGTGATGGTGGTGCTCGGTCTTATCGTCGATGGGGGAGTCCTGGGTAATGTCCTTGCCTTCGCCTTCGACGGTGTCACTGCCCGTCGTCATGTGAGGCAGCTCCTCGTCGGGCTTTGCATCTCTGGACGGTCCCCTGGTACGTGTCGGCATGGGCGGAGCCTCGACAAACCCGCCGAGGACCGAGAAGCCGAGGATATAGGCGGCGAACAGGGCGTACTGCGCGACCTTAGGCGCTTGCTGACCCATCGCGAAAACGACGACGACAAAGACAATCATGATAGGGATGGTGATGAAGAAATAGAGCTTGCGGCTGACCGTCTTGCCGGTACGAGTGGACAGGAAGCGTCCCAGCAGGTTGCCCAGGAACATGACGGCAAGACCGGAGAGCAGCAGGACGAAGAAGCTTGGACCGGTACTCGTCGGGTTGGCCGGAGCCGCAGTCGTTGTCGATGCAAGTGTTGACACAGGTATCCTCCTATGAACGTGGGGCGGCGCAAGTACTGATGCGATCCGCTGCCTTGGTACGCGTTTACAAACTACCCCATCACTGTATACTCTTCGTGTGGATTATCAATGGCAGCCGAAGGGACGAGCGTGAACAATCTCTGGGGCAACAAGATCCTGATTGTCGCCGTCATCGCGGACCTCGTTGCACAGGGAATCAAGCCCCTCATCCACTACGGCGAGTATCATGAATGGAAGTGGCAGCTCCTCTTCTCCAACGGCGGCTTCCCCAGCTCGCACAGCGCCGCCGTCACAGCCCTGACAGCTATGGTCGGATTCTCGGAAGGCTTCGCATCCCCCCTGTTTGCCATCTGCATCATCTTCAGCGGCGTCGTCGTGTTCGACGCTTCGGGCGTCCGCCAGGAAGTCGGCAGACACGCGCGGACCCTGAACGCCATTTTCGAAGAATTCAAGCTGTGGGACCGCTTCGACTACAAGCAGTTCACCGAGCTGATCGGGCATACCCTGTTTGAAGTACTCGGAGGCGTGGCGCTTGGATTGCTCATTGCGCTGCTGTCTCTTCGCATCCCATTCCTCAGACCGAGGTGAGCACATGAAGATCATCATTGGCTCCGATCACGGCGGATTTCGCCTCAAGTCGTTCCTCGTCCATGCCTTGACACTGAAGGGCCACGACGTCGAGGACCTGGGCACCAACAGCGGGGAGCACTCCGTCGACTATCCCGACTTCGCAGCCGCGGTAGCCCACAAGGTCATGGCAGATTCCACGGCAGTCGGCATCGTCATCTGCGGTACGGGCATCGGCGCCAGCATCGCGGCCAACAAGGTCGTCGGCATCCGCTGCGCACTGGTTCACGACGGCTACACGGCACGGATGGCCAAGGAACACAACAACGCCAACGTGCTTGCGCTCGGCGGCCGGACGACAGCCGAGGAGGTTGCACTCGACTGCGTCGTTTCATGGCTGAATGCGACCTATCAGGGCGGGCGTCACCAGCCGCGCCTCGACAAGATCGCCGCCCTCGAGTGTCCTTTGGGGTCAGCTGGCAAATAGCCACAGAACCGGTAAGTTCGATATCTGATCAGTGAGAACCGCTCTCCTGCTCGTCGACATCCAGAGGGAGTACTTCCCAGGTGGCGCCATGCCCCTTGACGGCCCCGTCGAAGCAGCCATTCAGGCCCGAAAGCTGCTCGCCCATTTCCGGTACAACCACCTGCCCGCGGTCTTCATCCAGCACGTGTCCGTGGACCCCCAGGCCACCTCATTCAGACCCGGCTCTCCCGGAGCGAGTCTCTACAGCAGCGTTCGCCCTCTGCCCGGCGAAGCAGTCATCCGCAAGCACTATCCGAACGCCTTCCGCGAGACGAACCTGCTGGAGTTGCTGCGGACGGATGAGGTCACCCGTCTGGTCATCTGCGGCATGATGACGCACATGTGTATCGACGCGACGACGCGCGCTGCCTGCGACGGTGGGTTCGAGTGCATCGTCGCGGCCGACGCCTGCGCCACCCGGGACTTGACGTTTGCTGGAGAAACGGTGCCTGCGGCCATGGTCCAGCGCGCCTTCCTGGCTGCATTGGATGGCACTTTTGCTAGGGTCATGAACGCCGACGAGATCGTGCTGATGCTCCAGGTACCGAGCTAATCCCGTTCCAGGGTCTGCCGCTCGGCGTCGAGGTCGAACACAAACTGGCGCAGACTCGACCGGAAGAAGTCCTTGATGTGGTTCCACGCCACACGAGTCCCGACGTAGACTAGGTCTCCCTGGACGTCGGCGTCCTCGAACCAGACGAGCCCCTTGCCGACGACGAGCGGCTCCACGGCGATCACTCCATACCGCTCCAACGCATTGTGTGCAACCTTGCGGAAGGGGACAGTCTGGAGAACGGTATACAAGTCCACGAAGTCGCTGCGCGTACCGCCCTGACTGACAGCCAGCAGGTTCATGGCTGCAATGTCCACCATGCCGGCCACGTCACAGCCATTCACCCTTGTCGTGGGCTCACCGAAGCGCGCCGGTGCTCGCATCAGCAAGAGACGGGCGCCATCTGCCTGCACGATCATCGCCTCGCCGTCCATCGTTACGGGCTCCACAACGCCGGCCAGTGCCCGCAGTTCCTCGAGGACTTCGGACGGCTTGAACGCCCGCTGAGTGAAGAACTCCAGGTCGCCGGAGATTCGGTGCCCCAGGTGTAGTGCCAACCCCGTCCCCCCTGCCAGGACCCCTCCATGCATGCCCAGGGTCGGCCCAAGACGGCTCAT
>JAPLGK010000132.1 GCA_026390195.1 Caldisericota bacterium | reverse complement strand
GACCTCGACCAGGCGCTTTGCACGCTCCAGGGCCAGCTCGACGACTCGAATATGGTTCTCGGGAGGCTGGTCGAACGTCGAACTGATCACCTCGCTCCGAATCGACTGCTTCATGTCAGTGACTTCCTCGGGTCGCTCATCGATAAGGAGCACCATCAACGTGACCTCGGGGTGATTGTACTCGATGCTCTGCGCAATGGCCTTGAGAATAGTCGTCTTCCCGGCCTTCGGTGGAGACACGATCAGGCCACGCTGGCCCTTGCCGATAGGAGCAACGAGCTCAAGGAGACGCAGTGCCATGCTGCAGTTGGGCGTTTCCAGCTTGAGATGCTTGGTGGGAAAAATCGGTGTGAGTGACTCGAATTGCGGCCGACCGACCACGTACCCTTCGATGCTAATGCCATTGATGCTGCGGATGCGCATCAGCGAGGAGTACTTCTCCTTGTCCCCGCGCGGCAGATGGACGGTACCCTCGAGCCAGTCACCGGTCCGAAGACCGAACCGCCGTATCATGGGGGGCGAGATATAGACGTCCGACGAGGAAGGGAAGTAGTTGGAACGCATGAACCCATATCCCTCCGCGAGGATCTCGCACAGGCCCGAGGCAGTGAACTCCTCTCCCCCGGTCCGTGGAACCTCTCCGCCACGGTGCTCAGACGAACTCGAGATGACGGCCCCAGAAACGACCTGCACCGGTACGCGTTCCTGTTCAATGTCGAGGTGCTCAGTCACGACCTCAGGCTTGTCATGGTTATCGTAGGGCCCCATGGAGCTCATTCCAGACCCCTCCTGATCGTCAACATCCTTACCCCCAAGTTTCAACAGCTCATCGATGAGTTCCGGCTTCTTGAGCCGTGTATAGTTCCGAACATGCAGTACTTTCGCAATCTCGTACAACTCCCGCGACGTCTTTTCCAACAACTCTCGTTCAGTGAAGTTCATGATCCTCTGCCTTCTTTCGCCAAGTAGTCACATAATAGCCAGCAAGCGCCCGATGGAATCCTTGAAGGAACCCAACACAGCAACACGCGTCTGACAGTGCTGAACTGTCACACGCGTCTCATCTTTGAAGACAGGATCTCGTAGATATGCGAGATTGACGTAAACGTTGGCAATGGCTCCAGCATAGGCAGCCTCAAGCATTGCGGCGCCGACATACAGGTCGGATGCGATGTCCTTTGGCGCATCACAAAACGTAGCGACAAGGAGCTCGGCAAAATCACAAACTCGTACGGCCAGCGCGAGAGGAACTCTCGTCGAACCCTTCAGCGCATCCTGCATGGCCTCACGTCGCACAAGTCTCTCGTCATCGGTCGTCTTGGGAGACTTCACGGCAGCCATGTATCCCTCAAATGCCGCGCTATCCTGGTCCATCATCCCAGCAAACTCCGCCCGCGATGCTTTGCAACTCTCGACAAATAGTTCCAGGCGGCTCTCTTCCGCCTCGTCACGCGCACCCACGACATTGGCGACCATTTCGACCAAAGCCGCGCCCATCGCCGCGGCAAGCCCGGCAGCAGTGCCTCCACCGGGAGTTGGATTGCGCGATGAGAGTTCGGTCAAAAATCCGTCTAGGGATTGACTCATAAACATCTCGACCTCGTGGTTGACGAATGGAATGTACCGACTGGTTCAACTAAATAATACTTGCTCGCTTGGAAAATGCAAGCACGGCCGTCCTGGGTAGAGCCTTGCGCTAACAACTGTAGTATAATCACTTTCGTGTAGTCCAACTGGAGGTCGTCATGATTGTCAAGGCAGTTCAAGACGTCGAGGAGATTCCTGTCACTGAAGCCGGAGCCCTTGGCACAACGATACGCTGGATGCTCAACAGCTCGGACGGAGTCCCTACGTCTGCCATGCGGTACTTCGTCGTCAAACCGGGTGGGTCTACACCCCGGCACGCTCACCCCTGGGAACATGAGGTCTTCGTCATCAAGGGAGCCTGCACTGCCTTCTGCGAAGGTGAGACTCGTCATGTCGGCGCAGACCACGCCATCTACATCGAGCCCGAGGCGATTCACAGTTTCGCCAACGAAGGCACCGACGACCTGGTCTTTCTGTGCATGATACCCATCCAGTAGCCAATGGACCTTGCTCTGGCAGGAAGAACGATTGCTATTGCAGGTAGTACGGCCGGCATCGGCTCGCTCCTCACGACCTCGCTTGACCGGGAGCATGCCCGCCTCCTGCTTGTGGGAGGGCGCCCCGAACGTCTGAACGCTCTTGCTCACACGCTGTCTCCTGGTGCACTGATCGGCATCGTGCCGGGAGATTTGCGCAGGGGATCGGACCGCAATCGGTGTACAGTTGCCCTTCTGGGGTCCACGGTGCTTGACGGCTTTGTGTTCCTGCCAGCAGAATTGCGAACCGATGCCTTTTCTGAAGCTCGCTCCCGCGAATTTCGGGAAACATTCGATGTCAACGTCTTTGCCGCCTTCGAGTTTGCCCAGGCTGCGCTGTCCAGAGCCTCCTCCTCAGCAAGCTTCGTCTTCGTATCCTCGATCGACGCCCATAGACATCCCCATCACACCCCGTCAGCAAGCTACGACAGTTCGAAACGTGCACTGGAGAGCATCTCCGAGTCCATGGCGGTCGAGGCCGGCCCTCGGGGAATACGCTCGAATTGTATCATCCCAGGCCTTATCCGGACTCCCATGACAGAGGACTTCTTCGGACAGGAGTTCAAGGCCGAGCGCCTCCGGTTTCTTGACGCGGTCCCGCTTGGCAGACCGGGCAATCCTGAAGATGTTGCGAACCTCATTACGTTCCTTCTGTCTCCGGTCTCCGGATACGTGAACGGGACATCCATCCCTGTCGACGGTGGATTCCTGTGCCAGGGGCTCTAGAGACCGAAAAAGGGGCGCTCGCGCGCCCCATGCTCTCATCTTCAGGCAAGACGGCCTTATTTGCGCCTGCGCGCAGCAATGGACTTCTGCTTGCGTTTCTCGCTTGGCGCCATGAAGAAGCGACGCTTCTTGAGTTCGCCGAAGAGGCCATCACGGATACAGTCCTGCTTGTAGCGCCTCAGCATGTTCTCGAGCTGAGCATCTTCGCCCTGAGGTTCAGACCTGTCTTTGTTCCGATCACGATAGTTTCCCATCATTCACCCCTCCTTTCGTCAAACCGTTGCCAAAGGGGTTGATAAACAACCAATTAACTATACCGGAATTGCGTCTTCAGTCAACCGGCTT
>JAPLGK010000053.1 GCA_026390195.1 Caldisericota bacterium | reverse complement strand
ATGGCGACACCGATGTGAGCCTCCTTAATGGCAGGAGCATCGTTGACGCCGTCGCCTGTCATGGACACGATGTCCCCACGCCGTCGCCATGCGCGGACGATGCGCAGCTTGTGCTCGGGGGCGACTCGCGCGTACACGGCGACCATCGGCAGCTGCGCTTCAAATGTTTCGTCGGACAGATCGTCCAGCTCCCTGCCGGTGAGGGCGCGGGAATCCTCGTGGTAGAAGCCGAGGTCGCGTGCGATGGCGACAGCAGTAGCTTTGTGGTCGCCAGTGATCATGACCGTCCGGATGCCGGCCTCCGCACATTCCCCCATGGCCGTACGGACTTCGTCGCGTGGCGGGTCCATCATGGCGATGAGGCCAAGGAACGTCATGTCGCGTTCCACCAACTCGGGAGCGAACGTTGTGCCTTCATCTACCTCAGTACGGCGTGCGACGGCCAGCACCCGCAGGGCTTGTCCAGCCAGTGCCTCGTTGGAGGCGAGCATTCGTTCTTGCAGTTGTTCATCCAGCGGAACGACCATCCCGTCCACCAGTGCGCTGGAACAGAACTTGAGGATCACGTCCGGGGCTCCCTTGGCATAGACGACCAGCTGCTCTCCGTGCCCCTTGCGGATCATCGACATGCACTTGCGCCGGGCGTCGAAGGGCAGTTCGGCGACGATGGGCTGGTCTTCTCCCGCGTCCGTCCGGTTGACGCCGGCCTTCTCGGCTGCGACCAGCAAGGCGCCCTCGGTCGGGTCACCCACGACCGACCACACCCCGTCCTCATCCTGGCTGAGTTCGGCCGCATTTGCCAGGATACTGGCATACAATGCTGACCATAGATCCCCGTGTGCACTTGCGTCGACGTCTTCGCCGCCAAGCTGAATGGAACCACGTGGCTCGTACCCGATGCCTGTGAGTGTGTATGATGCGTCGGCCGTGACGACTGCACGGACTGTCATCTCGTTGCG
The DNA here is from genome assembly GCA_026390195.1 of Caldisericota bacterium. Classification (GTDB taxonomy): domain Bacteria; phylum Caldisericota; class Caldisericia; order Cryosericales; family Cryosericaceae; genus Cryosericum. Next base: position 1,809 of record JAPLGK010000053.1, on the reverse strand, counting down.
AGTGAGCGTACCGGTCTTGTCGGTGCAGATGACGGTCGTCGCGCCCAGCGTCTCGACCGAGTGCAGCTTCCGTACAAGGGCATGGCGCCTGACCATCCGCTGAACGCCCATCGCAAGGGCAATGGTGACCACGGCGGGAAGTCCCTCGGGCACAGCGGCCACAGCCAGCGAGACTGCGACGAGCAGGGTGTCCATGAAGCTGCCACCGTGCAGCATCTCGACCGCGAAGACGATGGTGACGAGACCGAGCGATACGATGACGAGTTTCCTGCCCAGAACGTCCAGCTTGCGCTGCAGCGGGGTGGGCTCCTCCGGGATCTGCTGGATCATGCCTGCGATGCGACCCAGCTCCGTCTGCATGCCGGTTGCGGTGACGACCGCCTGTGCCTTGCCTTCGACGACGGAGGTCCCCGTGAACAGCAGGTTGGTGCGGTCGGCGATCGACGTATGCTGGTCCTGCAGGGCGACAGCATTCTTGCGGATGGCGGCTGCCTCGCCGGTCAGGGATGCTTCCTCGCACGCGAAGTTGGGGGTCGCGGACAGGATTCGGGCGTCGGCCGGGATGCGGTCGCCCTCCTCAACGACGATGACGTCGCCGATGACAAGGTCGTGCGTGTCGATACTGACGAGATGCCCGTCGCGCAGGACACGGCACCCTGGGCTGCTCATTCGTCGCAGTGCTGCCAATGAGCGCTCTGCGCGTGACTCCTGTGTGAACCCGAGCGCGGCGTTGAGCAAGACGATCGCCACGATCGCCAGGGCGTCCACGAGTTCTCCCATGACGCCCGAGAGGACGGCCGCAGCGACCAGAACCCAGATGACGACGCCCTTGAACTGCTCGCCAAACAGGCACCACGGGCTCTTGCCCCTGGCCTCGGTCAGCTGGTTCAGCCCCTGCTCCTGCAGGCGGCGAGCCGCTTCTGCAGCTGCCAGGCCGGTGTGTGCGTCTGTTGCCAGCGCTGTGCAGACATCATGCGGTGTCTGCCTCCAGGGCATGGGTGGTATCGTATCGTTCACCTGCAGCGGGCGCTCAGTGAGTCGTTCTGATGGCTCTGTCACAGTACCTCCCTGCATCTATCGGGGACATGTGGAAAAGAGACCCCGCAAGTATGGTCATGGTGGTCTCGCACGTTTCACGATCATGGCACGCCGGGAGGCACTCCCTCCGTCTTGATGGCAGCCGGCCCTGCGCACGCCCGGGAAGCTACTCCCCGACGATGATCGAGTATAGCCGACCAGTTCTCGACTGTCAACGATTTGGGTCCAAAACGGGGACGAGCCCCGGTTGATGACCGGGGCTCGTCCCACTCATCAAGGATCAAGCGGCGCTAGCTTACGGGAATCGTCTTGGCGTCGGCGCTCTGGGTCTTCTTGGGCACGGTCAGCTCGAGGACGCCGTTCTCCATGCGGGCAGTGACGTTCTCGATGTCGACAGGCTGCTCGAAGTGGAACTCGCGCTGGTATGTTCCGCCCATGCGCTCACGGTAGACGGTCTTGAGGGTGTCGCCATCCTTCTTCTCCTCTTCGGACGTCCGGACGTTGAGGCCATTGTCCTCCGTGTTGATCGTGACGCGTTCCTTGGCCACGCCCGGCATGTTCATGAGGATCACATATCGGCTTGCATCCTCTCTGACGTCGGTGGCGGGAAGACGTCCGGACCGCCCGGCTGCGTGCAGCATGGCATCCATGCGGAAAGGAAACAAGTTCGCCAAGGTTGGCGTCGAGCAGCAATCACTCGCGGTAATGGGGTTCATGTTCAGATCGCAGTACATGGTAGTACCTCCTTTGTCGTTGTCGTTTTCGCCTGGC
>JAPLGK010000104.1 GCA_026390195.1 Caldisericota bacterium | reverse complement strand
CTCCTCGGACTGTAGACGCGAATGGCGACAATCGAGTTCCTGAAACAGGAACTGGCAGGGCTGTCTTCGACCGATCCCCTGCTTGAACTGTCCGGAGCCCTCTATGGTGGAAGCTCTCTGGTCCTGCGCCATGGGGGAGCGCTGTCGATCTCCTTCACGTCGAAGAGTCCCCTTATCATGCGCTACGTGCTTTCTCTGTCCTCCCATGCACTCGCTAGTTGGCAACCCAGGCAGGCACTTCTCTCAAGAGCCGGACACAAGCTGAGTTTCAGCGTCGACCTTACCCCCGTTCAGGCGCAGCAACTGTTCTCGGGACTTAGTCCCCTGGAGCCCACCCAGCTTGAACGGCGTCTACGGGGGAAACGCGCGGCAGCCGCATTCACAAGGGGCTTCTTCCTCATCTCCGGGTATGCGGCTGTGCAAGGGACACATCTGGAGTTCAGCTGCTCCCTGCCCGTGGGGCGTCGGCTCGTCGAACGCTCGCTGACTTCTCTCCGTGTGACGCATGGCTCACAGATCCGCCGCGTCTCTGAGATCACCTATCTCAAATCACGCCAGGACATCATGTCTCTCCTCGCTGCCTGGGGAGCATCAAACTCGCTGGTGTCCCTCGAAGAACTGCAGCTGGAGAGATACATGGACAACCAGGTCAACCGGTCGGTCAATGCGGAGCTGGGCAATCTGCAGCGCGAGACGATGGCTGTCGACGTATTGCGGGCGGCCTTCCATCGGACTGACCGTACCTGTCTCTCGTCCCGCACGATCGAGGTCGTCCAGGCACGACTGAGGTACCCCGACCTCCCGCTGTCAAAGCTCGCCGACAAAATGCCCGGATGTGTCTCCAAGAGCACCATCCACTACCACATCGACAAGGTTCTTCGAAATGCGCGGTAGCCAGAAACAGCGACAACAATTGAGCCTTCGCCAGAAGTCCTATCTGGCCACGCGTGGTCTGGTTCTCGAGCAGCCCCTGAGCGATTTCGGAACTCTGATGGATCGGTTCGCCGCCGGCAGCATCGTTGCCGAGAAGCATGCCCGAGCCGACACATCCGGTGACACATGGAACGGTGACCTCGACAGCTTCGTAGACCCCGAAGAGTCCACTCCTGCAGAATTGATAGTCGACGAGCTCCTGGACATGGATCTCATTGACGTCTCTCAGGTCGAGTGCGCACGATTCGTCGCCTCGGATCTGGATGAACGCGGCTTCTTCACGAGACAGATTTCGCGGTATGCCTTCTCGATCGATTTCGCCACTACGGAGGTTCGACGAGTATTGGCCGCCATTCGGAGCCTCGAGCCGGCGGGACTCGGTGCCACAGACGTCGCCCATGCCTTTGCCCTGCAGATGTCGCGTGTGCTCCCTGAACTCCCGGTGGCCGCCTGTGCGCAGTTCCTACGCACGCGTCAGCGTTCCGTGTCTCCAGGCGTCATTCGCGCCTGTCTCAGGAGACTTGGGATGAAGTGTGATTCGGCCACGTTGCAGCGCATGCTCACCGTGCTGGACCCTGAACCCGCCAAGCGCATGACATCTGGACAAACACGTATCGTTGCGCCTGATATCATCGTCGAGCAGGATTCGCTGACTGGAGCCCTGGTGTGCTCAGTACCCGGGCCTGCCTGGAGGCTCGCAATCGACCCTGTAGTGGTGTCATCGGCCCGCAAGGACCCTGAAGCGAGAAAGCAGATCCTCACAGAGGTTACGAGAGTCCGGTGGATCGACGATGCCATCGCGGAACGCACGGCGATGCTTGCGAAACTGGGCGACGCTCTCATCGCTTCGCTTGCTCCGTACCTCGCCAACCAGTCGAACCACCCATCGCGCGTCCCGGTGGAACGCCTGATGCAGGCAACCGGGATGTCGAGAACGGTTATGGTCCGCGCACTTCGTCGCAAGTATGTGAAGACCCCGCGTGGCACCTTCAGACTCCGTTCGATGGTAATGGACCGGTGGCAGACCGCAGCGGCCCCGGCCAAGGAGGCAGTGGCACTGCTGCTCCAGTCCGGCAGGGACTCGAAAGCGATGAGCGACCGGGAGATAGCAGAGCACCTTGCGAACCAGGGCATCCACATCAGTCGACGAACTGTTGCCAAGTATCGTCTCTCACTTGGAATCCCTGCTCGATACTTCAGGAACAACTGATTTCCTTCTGTTTTCTTTTGGCAGCATTTGCGTATCATGTGTATACGTTACCGTTCCGGTTCAACCGGTGCGGCCAATTCCTCACGGAGGTAGACAATGGCAAAGATTGCAATCAACGGACTTGGCAGAGTCGGTCGCCAGGTATTGAAGCATCTCATCACCCGTTATCCAGAACTCGAGATTGTTGCCGCCAATGACATCACGGACGAGAAGACGCTGGCGCACCTTCTGAAGTATGATTCGAACTATGGTACCTGGGACATCGACATCGAGGGCAAGGAAGGCGCAATCGTCATCGGCGGCCGCGAAGTCAAGATCTTCCGTGAGAAAGATCCTGCCGCTCTACCGTGGGGCAAATTGGGTATCGATATCGTCATCGAATCCACTGGAGTTTTCACAGACGCCGATAAGGCTCGCGGACACATAACCGCTGGCGCCAAGAAAGTCCTGATCACCGCTCCTGCGAAGGGCGAGGACATCACGATCGTCCTGGGCGTCAACGAGGGCCTTCTGGATGTATCCAAGCACAGCATCATCTCCAATGCCTCTTGCACGACGAACTCGCTGGCTCCCGTGGTCAAAGTACTCAATGACAACTGGGGTGTCGAGAAGGGCTACATGACCACCGTCCACAGTTACACGCTGGATCAGCGCATTCTCGATGCTCCGCACAAGGACCTCCGCCGAGCCCGCAATGCCGCCACCAACATCATCCCCACAACGACAGGCGCAAGCAAGGCCGTCGCACTGGTCATTCCAGAGATGAAGGGCAAGCTGGACGGTATCTCGTTGCGCGTCCCTACATCAACTGTCTCCCTCACCGTGTTCGATGCTGTTCTCACCAGGCCAGACACCAGGGAAGTAATCAACGCGGCGCTCAATGAGGCTTCCGAGACGAGCATGAAGGGTCTCCTCGGGTACAATGAACTGCCTCTTGTCTCGTCCGACTACCGTGGCACGATCTACTCAGGCATTGTCGATGGCCTTTCCACCAAGTCGAGCGGGACTCTCGTACAGGTTCTGAGCTGGTACGACAATGAGTGGGGCTATAGCGCAAGAGTTGCTGACCTCACGAAGCTCATC
>JAPLGK010000199.1 GCA_026390195.1 Caldisericota bacterium | reverse complement strand
GTCTGGGCTGCCACGGCACGCAGTATCCGTGCTGGGTCTTCGATGAAGCTGTCGGCGTAGGTCATCCGGATGATCCGGGCGTCGAGGTCCTTGAGCCCTCCGGTGGCGTCGATGATCGTGCCGAAATCGCTTTCTGAGAGGGACATGGCAAGAGCATTCACCGTAAAGTCTCTTCTCAGCAGATCCTTTATCAATGTTGCAGGAGCGACCGTCGGCAGCGAGCCTGGGAAGTCGTAGTACTCGAGGCGAGCGGCGGCAAAATCGTACTCCCGACCCCCGATGCGAACCTTGTGCGTCATGAAGCGTCCATACGAGATCACGTTGGTTCCGAAGGAGGCCGCGACTGCCGCGGCAACGCCTGAGACGTCCTTCTCCGTAACGATGTCAACGTCGTTAGGAGGCCTGCCAAGGAGGACGTCGCGTACTGAGCCACCGACCAGATAGGCCCGGTTTTCCTCGGTATCCCCTATCTGACCGATTGTGGCCAGTATCGCTGCAGTATCGCTTCCTCCCAGGCGATCGAGGTCGGAACGCGCGATGACCCGACCGCCTGTTGCACCCACGACGCTCTGTGGATGTGCGGTGCTGTTGAGGTAGCGGAGGACGTCGGACCTCGACACCACCCCCAGAAGGTGGTCCTGTTCCATGACCAGAAGGAGGCCCGTGTTGTAGGTACCAAACGCCTCTATGAGCTCCTCGACAGTTGCAGTGAGGGGGACGGCTGGAACGCGCGTATTCAGGAAGTAATGCACAGGCTTCTGCTGGAGCCGCATGAGGGAAGTCTTCTCGAGACCTTTCTTGGCCACGACGCCGACAATTTGGCCATCCCGTTCGACCGGCAGGACCGAGAACCCGAGATTGACCATGATCTGCAAGGCTTCTTCAGCGACCCGGTCCTGGGAGACTGTCGCAGGATGGGGGGTCATGATATCGCGCACGACCTGACGCCACTGGGTACGCCTCGCGGCTATCGCGGATACAATGTGCTCCTGTGCAGTCTCAGCGGATGTTCCGTCTCGCAGTATGGATGCTGCCGCATGGATCCGACCTGCTCCTCCCAGAGGAGCGAGCAACTCTGCGACGTTGAGCAAGCGGTCACTGCGCCCGAGAACGTAGAGCGTCTGGGGGGTCTGGTAGATGAGAAACAACGCTTCTGCCTTGATGATCTGAGCCAGCCGGTGGACGATGACCGAGAGGTTGCCCACGTTCCGTTCTGCATGCACGATGGCAAATGCTATCTGTGCTCCAGCTACTGTCCTGACCTGTGCATTGCTCAGCGCGCTCTCGAGAGCCGTTTGCTGCTCCGGGACCAGGTAGGTGGTGACATAGCGGGCGACCATGGAAAGACTTGCCCCGGCCTTGAGCAGATAGGCCGCCTGTTCGACGTCGAATGCTGTCGTCTCGGGAAATAGCAATGAGCCCGTGTCCTCATAGATGCCAAGTGCAAGAAGTGTGGCCTCGTCCGGATTCACGGGAACTAGCTGCTCGCGGAGCGCGGCGGTCACAAGCGACGCCGTCGCTCCACACTTCCGGATATGTCCCTCGTCAATATGTGCCAGGCTCGCGGAGTTTGGTTCATGATGGTCATAGGCAACCAGCCTTGTCCCCGGCAGCGAGAGGACCTCTTTGTACTCACCGAGACGGGATGCGACAATCGTGTCGGCCAGGATGACCGTTCCGATGTCTTCTTTCAGCAAGACCGGCGCAGGCATGCGCACAAAACGAAAACGTCCCTCGTAGAGCCGGAGGAACTCCTCCACGTTCGGCTCGAGGGACCCAGGCAACACGGGGACGGCCCCTGCATACAGCCGAGACAGTCCAGCCATTGAGGCTACACAATCAAAGTCCGCACCTGCATGGCCAAGAATAACTGTCTTCACGAATGCTCGTACGTCACCACACCGTCCGCACGGCTGATCTTTGCCACGACGGTTTGCCACCGAGGGACGGACGCTTGCCCGACGACGATGGCTCTCAGGATCTCCTGCTCGCACGTAGTTGCGTCGCCCTCCGTGCGTGCGTGAACGGTCGCAATCTGGTGTCCGGCACTCACTGCATCGCCAGTCTTGACGTCCAGGACCAGGCCCACGGCCAGATCGATGACGTCTTCCTTCGTTCGGCGTCCTGCACCAAGGCGCATGGCAGCCAACCCAATGCCTTTCGCATCGATGCTCGTGACGTATCCACTGCATGGAGCATAGAGCGGCCGCCTGACTGCGGCCTGTGGCAGAACCTCAGGCCGGTCAATGAATGCGGGATCGCCTCCCTGTGCCCTGACGATATCCGCGAATCGTTGCAGCGCGTTCCCGCTGGCGATGGCGCTCATCGCCATTGTTCTGGCGTCTTCGCGCTTGTGAACGATTCCGCTTTGCATGAGGATCTCGTCGCAGAGCGTCAAAATGACATCGACAAGTTTGGCGGGGCCACGCCCCTTGAGAACCTGGACGGCCTCGACGATCTCGAGGGCATTGCCCACGGCGTTGCCCAGCGGCTCATTCATGTCCGTCACATAGGCCACGGTCGTCTTGCCGTTATCCTCTCCAATGCCAACCATGGTCTTCGCCAGTTCGATGGCTTCCGACTTGTCTGTCATGAAAGCACCCGTTCCCCACTTCACATCGAGGACGATCACGTCGGCCCCGGACGCGAGCTTCTTGCCCATGATGCTGGATGCGATAAGAGGCACAGAGTCCACCGTTGCCGTCACGTCACGGAGAGCGTACAGCTTCTTGTCGGCCACAGCTATGTCGCCGGTCTGAGCCATGATGGCTCCACCAAGACGGTTGACGACCTCCGCGAACACCAGCGGCGTCAGGTTCACGTCGAAACCCGGAATCGACTCAAGCTTGTCGATGGTCCCGCCAGAGTGGCCAAGGCCCCTTCCCGACATTTTGGGCATCACGGCACCACAGCTTGCGGCAATGGCAATGAGGGGTATGGACACTGTGTCGGCGACACCCCCCGATGAGTGCTTGTCGCATTTGACTCCGCTCAGGGAAGAGAGGTCGATGACCTCTCCGCTTGTGCTGATGCAATGCGTAAGCCACGCAGTCTCGTGAGCGTTCATCCCCCTGAAATAGATGGCCATGAGCATTGCCGACGTCTGGTAGTCGGGAATGGAGCCGCTCACGAGGCCATGAATCCACAACGAGATCTCTTCTTCGGAGAGCTCGCCGCCGGATTTCTTCTGCTGAATAAGTTCTGCAAAGCTTCTACTCAGCACGGGGCCTCCTCGATGACGCCGGTCAGCAACTCTGCCAGGTGTTCATCGGCACGTCTCGCTGTGGCGAGCACCTGGTCATGACTCAGCTCGGTGACCGTGTCGGTCGCAAGGTCGGTAATGACCGAGACTGCGCCAACGCGCATGCCTTCCTGGTTTGCCACAATCACCTCGGGGATCGTGGACATGCCGACCGCATCGGCTCCCAGAATTCGCAGCATTCGAATCTCTGCACGGGTCTCGAACTGAGGTCCGGACAGCGCTGCATAGACGCCGGACGCCATCGGCAACGAACGACGTTCGCCTACCGATTTGAGCGCTCGAGTGACCGTGGGGTCATACGCAGTGTACATGTTTACGAATTTGGAGCCGAAGACCTCATCTGCGAGACCTCGAAGGGGGCTGTCTGCGGTAAGCAGGTTGAGATGGTCTTCGATGACCATGAGGTCTCCCAGTCGCAGGCGATCCGCAATGCCGCCCGCCGCATTCGTGAAGAGGGCGGTATGGACACCCAGAGCTTGGGCAACCCGGACAGGGATGGTCAGCGTCGCAGCGTCGTAGCCCTCGTAGTAGTGAAAGCGACCCGCAAAACACAACACTCTGTGCCCACCGATGCTCCCTGCGACAATCTCGCTGGCATGTCCCCTGACTGTCGACACAGGGAAGCCCGGAATCTCGGCGTAGGGAACGGTCGTCCGCGCATCCATTCGGTCCACGAAGCTCGACAGGCCAGATCCGAGGACAACCGTAAACTCGTACGACTGCCCGATACGGCGTATCAGGCTCTCGACGGCGATGGTCACCTGTTGTCTCAGCTGAGCGCTGTCCATTACTCGACCGACCCCACGACGTCGTAGAAAGCCTGCCCTCCATAGTAGGACTGAATCTCAAGGTCAGGGAATTGCTGGGTCAACGTCGCAACGAGAGTGTCAAAAGACGCCTCAACAAAGTCGACGCCCCGGTACACCGATACCAGAGACTTGTCGTCCCAAGCAATGGGGGTCTTGCTGAGGTGCACCAGCGCTCCTTCGACAGACTGTCCAAGTCCCACAAACTTGTCGTCCACGAGCAACATGTAGTCGCCCTCGTGGACAAGCATTCCAGAGACCGTAGCATTCTTGGTTGCACGCGTGACCGCAAAGAAGTCTGTCGCATCAATAGCCTGGTTTGCGACTGCCATACAGTCGTCATCGGGACCACAGGAAGCCAGCTGGACCAGCGCAGCAATAGCCTGGACTGGGTGGCGAGAGTCCAACACTTGCACGTGCTTGTCGATGAGGCCGGCGGCCTGTTGTGCGGCCATGATGATGTTCTTGTTGTTCGGGAAGACAATAAAGGACTTGGCCTTGCACGCCTTGATGGGACCCAGGAAAGCCTCAGTCGGCGGATTCATTGTGTCGCCGCCGCCCACAATGATCTGCGCTCCAAGTTTGCGGAAAATCTCGTCAAATCCAGGTCCCGGAGAGACTACGACGTATGCACACTGCACGTTGTCGTCCGCGCAGCCCTCCGTCGAAGCGATTGGCTTCGAGGAGGAACCCGCTCCGGTTGCCGGGCCGCTGGCATACTCGTTTGCCTGGTATTGCATGTCCTCGATGCGTCCCTCCCGTATGGGGGCCAACGTCATGAGGTACTCGATGGCGTCGTATGGCTCGTTAGTATGGACATGGATCTTGGTAAGGCCACCCGCCGAGGCCATGACAAGGCTGTCGCCACGTTCGGTCAGCTTCGCGCGGACTTCGGTTTCCGGCAGCGTGTCGGAAGCCACCAGGATCACCGTGTCATAGCGGTACGTCAGGCCCTGAGGGCCGATATGCTCCTCCGGCTCATCCTCCAGCGTCAATTTCTGGGAGGCGACCGACTCACCCCGGAGGCTCATCAACATACCTTCCAGGAGTGTGACAAGGCCCTCGGCCCCGGCATCCACCACATGGGCTTCCGCTAGTGCGGGGAGCTGCCCCGTCGTCTCCTTCACGGCTTGTCTTCCTGTCCTGATGACCTCGGCCAGATACTCCGTGTAGTCTTCGTGGTGCAGCCCGGCCGCACTCTCGGCCATGCGTCTGACGACGGTCAGGATGGTTCCTTCGACAGGCGTGACCACCGCCTTGTATGCTACCTCGGTCGCTTTGGTGAGCATCTGTGTGAAATCTGTCGTCGTCAACGCCGGCTTGCTGTCAGCTGCCGTTGCCATGCCGCGGATAATCTGTGACAGGATGACGCCTGAGTTTCCTCGCGCCCCGATGAGGGATCCGGCGGACAACGCCGAGAGGAACTCCTTCATGGACTTTGGCTGGCTCTTCTGGACTTCCTCCAGAGCAGTCCGGAGGGTGAGGGACATGTTCGTGCCAGTGTCTCCGTCGGGTACGGGAAAAACGTTCAGGCTGTTAATGAAGGCTTTGCGGGATTCGAGGCTGGCGAGAGCAGCTGTGAACAGCGCCTCAAGCTCACTGTAACCGATTTCTTTCAAGATATCCTCCGGGAGTGCTGCTATTCGTTTTCGTGTTCGACGCGAATGGACCAGACCACGACGTTCAGCTCGACTTTCTCCTGCGAGATTCCCGTCATGCTGCAGAAGACATACCGAACCTGTGATGCAATGGTACGGGCGACTTCGGAAACGCGAACGCCGTACTGGAGCCGAACATGAACGGTCGCCACAATGGTGCCATCCTTTCTGATCTGAGCATCGACACCCTTTGGTGTCGATGGAAGCGCAAGAGCGCGGGTGAAGCGTTCGGCGAATGTGACGGGAGCCAGTCCTGTCACGCCGTAGACATTCAGGGTGGCCAGCCGGAGGATTTCCTCCATCGCGTTCCTGCTGAGAACGACCTTACCTTTTGTATCAGTCATATCCACTCTCCAGGCAAAATGTGGTATTCGATTATACCACCAAACTTGAATTCGTTGGCCTTTGACATAGAATTAGTCTACTTCTTCATGGAGGTTCATCGAAATGAGCAGAGTATGCACTATTTGTGGCAAGGGTCCAATGGTAGGCAACACAGTCAGCCATTCCATTCAGCGCAGTTCTCGTCGTTTCCTGCCGAATCTTCACACAGTACAGGTGGAAATGAACGGCAGGGTTCAGAGGATTCGCGTGTGCGGCAAGTGTCTCAAGAAACTGAAGGCCACAGCCTGATTCGACGGTTCGAAGAATGAGTGAAGAACTCCGGAGCCAGTTGTGGACAGGCTCCAGTTTGCGTGTACTCGACCAGCTCAGGCTGCCCTTCGAGACTGAGTGGATCGAGTGTACGTCCTACAGGGACATCTATTCGGTCATCAAGAATATGAACACTCGCGGGGCTCCCGCAATCGGCGTCGCCGCTGCATATGGCATGGCTCTCGCTGCCCGAGAGGCGTTGACGGCTTCGCAGCCAGCACAGTTTGTGCTCGACGCCGCTGTC
>JAPLGK010000154.1 GCA_026390195.1 Caldisericota bacterium | reverse complement strand
ATGAACGGTGGCGTCCACGCCAACTGGCAGGGGACCGACCTGCAGGAGTTCATGATTGCTCCGGTGGGAGCACCGACGTTCCGGGAAGCTGTGCGCTGGGCAAGCGAAACGTATCACACACTCCAGGGCGTTCTCAAGAGTGCGGGCTACACCACTGGCGTCGGCGACGAAGGTGGATTTGCCCCGGCTCTCAAGCGCAACGCTGAAGCCATCGAGCTGATCATCAAGGCCATCGAGAAAGCAGGGTACAAGCCGGGCGAGCAGATCGCCATCGCGCTCGACCCAGCCTCCAGTGGCTTCTACGAAGAAGGCCTGTACAACCTGCGCACCGAGGGCCGGAAGGCCACGTCTGCCGAAATGGTCGCCATGTATGCCGACTGGGTGGAGAAGTATCCTCTCGTCGTCCTTGAGGACGGTCTGGCCGAAGACGACTGGGACGGCTGGAAGCTGCTGAACCAGACCATCGGGCAGAAGATCGAGCTGGTCGGCGACGACCTGTTTGTCACCAATGTCGAACGCATCCAGCGCGGCATCGACGAGAACGCCGCCAATGCTGTCCTTATCAAGTTGAACCAGATTGGTACCCTGACCGAAACCATCGCGGCCATCACGCTGGCGCGCAAGGCCGGATGGGGAGCCATGGTCTCCCACCGCAGCGGCGAGACGGTCGACAGCTTCATCGCCGACCTCACCGTCGGCATGGGCACAGGGCACCTCAAGACCGGCGCTCCCTGCCGCGGCGAACGTGTCGAGAAGTACAATCAGCTCATGCGCATTGAGGAGGAGCTCGGCAACCAGGCTTCATACGCCGGACGCGCCGCGTTCGTGCGGCCCTAGGTAGCGGTCGAAAGCAAGTGAACGGCCCGGCACGACGCCTGTCCACGACATGAATCAGGAAAGCGTGCCGCGCCGTCGCATTGCTGGCGCCATCCGTAGCTTCTTTGCGCTGAACTCCAGCATGATCGCCCTGCTTTCCATGGTCGTCCTGGTAGGCATGGGCGAGAAGATGGCCGAGCGGTTCCTGCCGCTGTATCTCATGGCGGTTGGCGGCACGACGTGGGCGGTCGGCTCGCTGAACGGAATGGACAACCTGTTGTCGGCGCTGTACAGCTTTCCCGGCGGATACCTCAGTGACCTGCTCGGCTACAAGAAGGCCCTCATCGTATTCAACCTCGTCGCGATGGCAGGATATGTGATCGTCATTCTCGTCCCCACGTGGTGGGCGGTTCTCGTAGGCGCTGTCTTCTTCATCTCCTGGACGGCTATCTCCCTGCCGGCGATCATGTCGCTGGTCAGCAAGGCCGTCCCGAAGGACAAGCGCACGATGGGTGTCAGCCTCCACTCACTGATACGGCGCATTCCCATGGCTCTGGGACCGGTCGTAGGCGGCGCACTCATCCAGGTGTTCGGACGCGTCAAGGGTGTCCGGATCTCTTTCGGGGTCGCCTTGCTGCTGGGTGCAGTGGCCATCGTGCTGGAGGTCTTCTTCATCAAGGAGGACCCGGATGCCGGCAAGAAGGACCGTGCAGTCCACCTCAGGGACTCCATCCACTTCATTACGCCCGACCTGCGCAACCTGCTCATCTCGGATATCCTCATCCGGTTCGCCGAACAGATTCCCTATGCGTTCGTCGTGCTGTGGGCTGTGGACCGGAATGGCATTACGCCCCTGCAATTCGGCGTCCTGACCACGATCGAGATGGTGACGGCGATGCTTGTCTACATCCCCATCGCAATTCTGGCGGACCGCAACAGCAAGAAGCCGTTCGTGCTGACGACGTTTGTCTTCTTTACTGCGTTCCCGATCGTGCTGTACTTCAGTCGGTCGTTCCCCGCGCTGTGCGGCGCCTTCGTCCTGCGCGGCCTCAAGGAATACGGTGAGCCGACGCGCAAGGCGCTGATCATGGACCTTGCTCCGGAGAATGCCAAAGCGTCGACGTTTGGAACTTACTATCTCCTCCGCGACGTCATCGTCTCGGTCGCCGCGTTTGGTGCTGCATGGTTGTGGAACCGGGGTCCAGGCGTCAACTTCTTCACTGCCGCGGCCTTTGGAGCTGCAGGGACGATCTACTTCGCCGTGTTTGGGCGCGATCTGAAGTCCGCTGCCTGACGTTTCGCATCTCGGCGTCTGCGGGCGAAACCGAACACGCCCACGGCGAAGATGGACCACCACAGCCCGACACCCCATCCCGCGAGGACATCCGAGAGGTAGTGCGCGCCAAGGTACAGGCGGCTGAACCCGATGAGCAGAGGGAAGAGAAATGCCAGGGTCAGCCAGAGTCTCTTGAGTCTCGGTGACCGCGCAGAACGGAACAGCAGATAGAAACCCAGGGCGTACAGGGCGACCGAGATGCTCGCATGTCCAGATGGGAAGCTCGCGTCCAGGGGCGTGACGACGGCAAGTACGGCTGGGGGCCGCGGCCTGCCGAAGCCCGCCTTGCCAAGTGATACAACGATCTGTGACCCGGTGGCTGCGACAATCATCGCCAGCGCCGATCGACGCCTGCGGTTCCACAGAAAGACAAAGACGGCGATCAGCACGACGACGACCACCTGCCAGTTGCCAAGAGAAGAGGCGGCGTCGAAAACACCGATGCGGGCCGGCGTACGGTGAGCGGCCAGCCAGTGCACGAGCCAGCCGTCGGCCAGCACGATGCTGTCGTTGTCGAGTACGTCCTCTGCGAGACCCGAAGCGAGGGCGGCGACATAGAGCAGCGCCGCGCCGACAAGCGTCGCAAACGGCCAGGGGTTCTCCAGCCACAGACGAGCGCGGTGCACGATGAACGAAGCCTGTTTCTTCATGCAGACATGATAGCAGAACACACGTGAAAACATGCATGCGCGGGCTTGCCTGGCGGGGTTGTCCCGGTACACTTCAGGAGCAGGGGCTCATTTCCGGGATACTCCAGGAGGCACGAGTGCACGACACGAAGATCAGAGAAGCCTTCACCACCCAACGCCATGCGCTGCTGTTCGCGTGGGTCGCCCTGGAGGCGGTCGTGCGTGCGGGTGGGGAGATGGCTGCTCCTGTCATACGCGCGACCATTCGACGGCATGGTGAACAACGGGGCCATCGTATGGCGTTGCGGGCACAGCAGGATGGACAGCCCCTTTCCATAGCGAGCTACTTGTCGTATCGCGAGCGGGAGGTTCCTGCCAGTGTCTCTGTCTCGCAGGCAGCACCGGAGACCTTTGCCGCACGATTCGGCGCCTCCACGGTAGATGTCCTTGCCGGGGATGCCGGTACCGATTTCGATGTGCTTCCGGAGGGACGATGAAGTATTCCCTGTACTGTGCCCGGTGCGGTCGGGACTACTACGACGACGGAAGGCGCCTCCGCTGTGAGTGTGGAGGCATGCTGGACCTGCGGTTCGAGCCGTCCTTCCGGCCCGGCATGACGGTCGGCCGACCATATGATCAGTGGCGCTACCGCGAGGCACTGCCTGTCGGTGAGGACGTCGTAACGATGGGCGAGGGCTGGACGCCTCTGTTATCGGTGGCATTCGACGGGAGAGTGCTGCTGATCAAACAGGAGCAGCTGTTTCCCACCGGTTCCTACAAAGACCGGGGCGCGGCGGTCATGATGACACACCTGCGCGAGCTCGGCGTGAAGCGTGTCGTCGAGGACTCCTCAGGGAACGCAGGATGCGCGGTTGCCGCGTATGCCGCCCGTTCCGGCATCACCTGCGACATCTACGTACCCGAGGATACGTCCCCCGCCAAGACCGCGCAGATCGAGGCGTATGGGGCGACGCTGCACCGCGTCCCCGGAACGCGCGAAGACACGGCGCGCGCGGCGCTCGAGGCGGCCACAACGTGCGTGTACGCCAGCCATGTGTACAGTCCGTGGTTCCTGCACGGGACAAAGACATTCGCCTATGAGGTCGCCGGACAGCTCGGCTGGACGGTCCCCGATACCCTGGTTCTCCCCGCGGGCAACGGCACCCTGCTGCTCGGCGCGTACCTGGGATTCACGGAGCTCGCGCGGGCGGGAATCGTGAGTCATGTGCCGCGCATTATGGCGGTCCAGGCTGTGACATGCGCGCCTCTTGCGGCCGCGTTCGCAGATGGCCTGGATGAACCCGTTGAGATCCATACGAGCCATACGGCTGCTGAGGGCATCGCCATTGCGATCCCTGCGCGTGGTTCGCAGGTGCTGGCGGCAGTGCGTGCCTCCGGCGGATCGTTCGTGACGGTCTCCGAACAGGAAATCATCGCCAGCCTTTGGGATTGCTGCCGAGGCGGCTGGTTCATCGAACCGACGTCCGCCGCGGTGATCGCGGGCGCGCGCAGGTACGCTCGCGCCGCAGCGCCGGGCGAGACGATTGTCACAGCGTTTACCGGACATGGATTAAAGGCGGCGGCCAAGATCGCCGAACTCGTGGAGTCTCCAGAAGGAGGAGGTTAGCCAAGCAGCTGGCAATGTTCTGGTGCCTGGGTTGCCGGCTGCAGGCGGTATCGCTCCTCCCGGGAATACGATCGAATATGCGTCAGGCGGCTCTGAGGGCGCGGAACAGAATCCAGGAGCTCAGGATAGCCAGTGCGGCTATGGAAAGGGCTAGTGTTGCCCGGTACTCCTTGCGTTCTTCTTCGCTCATCCGGCGGTGGTCGCGCAGCAGCATGGTCGCAGACACGGAACCGGCGATAAGCAGCAACAGCACCGACACGACATTGGAGGGAACATAGAGGTTGCGCCCGCCGGATGCCATGGTCCATCCGTCCCAGACGTAGTTGCCTAGTCCCAACAGGCCTCCTGTGAAAGCCATGATAGTTATCAGTCTTCTCATCCAGCACGCTCCTCGTCGCCGGCCGGCTGTTGCAGCCATACAGCTCATTATGTCCGGATTGTTCCAGGAGACGGATCGACGCCGCGCATCGCCCCGAGACATCATCCGGTCTATCATTTCCAAGTGCGCGGGGATCCAGTTTCTGGGCTTGCTACAGGTTCCCGCCGAGGCGGGAACGATGGAGTGGCCGATAAGGAGAAGCGGTCGGCTACTTCAGCTTGTGGGTCACGCGAGCGTGCGTCATCTTCAGGATGCCTCGAAACAATCGTTTGCCATGCAGCAGGCTGTAGAGTTGACCCGTCACGTTGCCGGGCTCCTGCGCCGCGATGTCGACGAATCCTTGCCCCACCGTTTCGAGAGGAACACCAAAGGCATCGAGTACGGACGGCAGATTCTCCAGTTCGCCTGAACATCTTGGGCTGGTCGCGACGTCCTTGTAGAAATCCGTGGCGACCATGCCGGGGATGACCGCATGGATGGAGACGTTGCTGCCCTTGTTCTCAGCGGCGAGACTCCGCGTCAAGCTTGTGACCGCAGCTTTGGTGGCAGCATACAGCGCTGTCCAGGGACTGGCTTCGCCCTTGCCTCCGCGGCCACTCATATTGATGATGATACCTCCACCGTGGGCCTGCATCCACGGGATGATAATACTGCATCCTATTGCCAATGCCGTCACGTTGGTTGCGACGACCTGGGAGATTTCCTGTGGATTCATCTCGTCCAGCGGTCGATAGCCGCTGGAAAGGCCCGCGTTGTTGATCCACACGTCGACCTTGCCGAAGGTGCTGATAGCAAACCGCAGCAACTCCTCAAGTGCTCCAGGTACCGTCGTGTCGCAGGTGATTCCGGCGGCGGCATAGCCTTGCGCCTTCATCTCATCGATCGTCCTCTGGACTGCTTCCGCTGAGCGAGAAGAAATGACGACCGATGCGCCTTCGCTTGCGCAGGCGAGGGCGATAGACCTGCCGATGCCCCGCGTCGAACCTGTAATGACGACGACCTTGTCCTGTAGTCTCATGGGTTCACCTCTGCCACAGGATAGCAGCGAAAACGGGAACCTGAAGAGGGGCAAGGAGACCAGGAGGGCACCTGGTCTCCTTGCCCACAGCAGTTGGACTGGGCACTGTCCATATTCGTTCACAGCGATGGTCACGTCATGGTTTGTCGTCGTCGGGACGCCTCAGCTATGATGGAATTCACATGGTGTGAGGTGCCTGTCACCCGTCACGTGGCAGCTGGCGTGAACCATGCTTGAGTCAGACCAGGTGAAGTTCATCGTGGAACTGCGAGTGGATCCACTCTGTCAGAAGCCCCTTCTGCCACTCTCCATCTTGCTTCGGAAATACCTTATCGAGGAGCTGGCTGGACTGGTCCGGACTGTAGGGAAGTTCGTGGGCATCGACTACTACAGGCAGGAGGGGCGACAAGTGCAAAGAACCGGAAGGGCCGGCAGAATACTGCCGGCCCTTCTGCCATACTGTGATGAGGAGCTGGCCTAGCGAGCTCCCTGGATTTCGCGCAGGTCGATCACTGTCTCCTCGGCTTTGAGGAGACTGCGCATCGTGTCCTGGTCTACATCTGCCACCTTGAGGATGATCCGGATGCGATTGGGCGATGCCGCAGGGAACGACGACACGCTCGCGACGAGCCCGCCCGCTTCGACGACGCGGTTGAACAGCGAGGCGAGAGCACCCTTGCGGTTGTCTATCTCAAGAGATGCGCGGACACCCGGTGCGCGTGAACCGAGCATTTCGACGAACAGCCTGAAGATGTCCGTTTTGGTGATGATCCCCACAAGCGTATGCGACTCGGGAGAGCTTACGACGAGCAATGCGCCGATGTTGTGGTCGGCCATGGTCGCGGCGGCCAACTCGATGGGACAGTCAGGGCAGACCGTGATCACGTCCGGCTGCATGACCTGGCGTACAGGCAGGGAAGCGGCCTGGGCGCTGGCTTCCACCCAACTGATGGGTCGGCCCACGGAGGGCAGCGCATACAGCAGGTCCTTCTCGGAGACGATGCCGATCAACAGGTTGTCTTCGACGACAGGAAGACGGTGGACGTTGTGTGCGCGCATCAAGTTGAGAGCGTCGGACAACCGTGCTTCGGGCCCGATCGTCACGAGGTCGTGGGTCATGTATTCACGGACAAGCATCGGTTTCTCCCGTGGGACCTCAGCGCTTGCGCGCAGCGCCGACCAGAAACGCACCAGTCAGCGGCCTGAACATGCGGCCCAAGAACTCCTGCCTCGAGGCGGTGCTGTCTACGAACTTGTCCTCGTCAGGAAGTATGTAGATGCAGCTTCCCATCGTCAGGGCGCCAAAAGTGCCCGTGCGGTGGAACAGTAAGCGCAGGTCGGACGACGAAAAGGAACGAGCTGCCCTGTAGATGGACTCCTCACGCTTGGCGTGTTCACGGCGAGCGTCGGCCCATGGAGAATCGTTGTTGAGGACGCCGACGACTAGCTTGCCACCAGGTCGTAGTACCCGGGCCATTTCCGTGAGGGCCAGCAGCGGGTCCGTGACAAACTCGAGCGCAGTAATCGACACAACCATATCGAAGGTCCTGTTTTCGTAGGGGAGTTTGACCATGTCTGCCTGATCGTACCAGATGTACTGACCGCGGTCCTGGGCCTTGCGGCGCGCTATCTCGATCATCTTCGAGGAGATGTCTACGGCAGTGACGTCGCCGCCGGCTTCGGACAACCGGATACTGTACAGTCCGGTACCACACCCCACGTCCAGGACGGTCTTGCCCCGCACGACGCCCACATGCTTGAAGACTAGCGCGTTTTCGAGCTCGTCTGTGTAGGCGCCCAGGGGTGTCATGTACCAGCTATCATAAGTGTCAGCCGTGCTGTCGAACAACGCGTCGTCTGCCATGTGGCGCCTCCTGGAGAAAATCCTCTTCATTCATTGTCTGCGAGACAGGCAGGAATGCAAGACAGAGGAATGCAAGTAGTGCTACAATGAACTATGTGACCAGGGAGGTTCGCATGCGAAGAATCCTGAGGATTATCCTCATCTGTCTGGCTGTTGGTGTCATCGTCGTCGTGGGCGTGGAGGCGTGGCTGCATCTTGGCCGCGTCGATGTGGTCACCCGTCCCCGGATCGGAACCTCCATCACCGCGGACCAGAAGGTCGCCGACTTCGACTACCTTCGGACCACATTGCAGGAGAACTTCCCCTACTTCGCAGTCAAGAAGCGCGACCCGGGAATAGACTGGCTGGCCCGGTCGCCTGAGTTCGAGGCTCGCCTGAGGGCGACGCCGGACGACGTCTCGTACTTCCGTGAGCTGTCGCGCATCGTCTCTCTCATCCAGAACGGCCATACGCAGGTGTGCACCCCGAATTGGCTGGCGTACCTGTCACCTCTGTACCACAGTATGACACCATGGGGCCGGGTCATCGGAAACTCGAACGTCAGTGGCTGGTACCACTATTGGGAGAGACTCCTTACTGTCCATGTCATGCCGGCGGAACTGCCCGTGCTGTTTCGGTACGTCGAGGGGGCGTACGTCGCGGAGTCGGGTTTCGCAGGGGGACCGCTGCCGTCCAAGGTCCCCGCGGGTTCACTGCTGACTGCCGTCGACGGAGTGCCGGTGCATGAATACGTGCTTTCACTGGCTGAGGTACGCACCTTGGCGAAGGACGACGACCGCAACCTCCTGATGCTTCCGTGGCTGTTTGTGTCCGCTGACCTAGGGCAGCAGCACACCATCGGTCTGCTGACGCCGGCTGGTGTCCCGATAAAGGTCGTCCTGCAAGGCATGGACCCGACGATGACGCAGGGAAAACACACACCGAACGTGATGACAGCGGTTCTAGACGGCGGCGACGTGGCGTACCTCGGCATCAGCAGTTTCTCATATGGAGCCGTGAACGTGGACCACGACACCATCCGGGCATTCCTCAAGGAGAATCGGACGGCCAAGGCTCTCATCGTCGACATCCGGGGCAATGGTGGAGGCGACGACGAGTACTGGATGCAGAATATCGTTGCCCCACTGCTGCACGCACCAATGACGTCCATCGTGACTATCGGGTACCCGCCGGGCGCGTACAATACTCCGTTTATCCGCCACAAACTCGGAGTGGACTGGTTTCGCCTACAGACGGCCTCACAACTAGCCGGCCTGGAGGGCTTCAGGCTCGACCTCTACGAAGGCGTGACATCGTTTTCCCGGCTGCCGCTGACGGTCCGTCCCCAGGATCCCGTTGGCTTCGACGGGCGCGTCTTCCTGCTCGTGGACGCCAGCGTGTGCTCATCCACGGAGTCGTTCGCGGTGTGGGCGAAAGCAACAGGATGGGCGACGCTGGTGGGGACGCGCACGGGCGGAGACGGGATCGGCTTCGACCCCGTGCTCGTCGCCCTACCCAACTCGGGAATCGTGGTGCGGTTCCCTGCAGACATGGGCATCAATCCCGACGGGTCGGTCAACGAGGAGTCGCAGACGTCACCGGACGTGGCCGTAAAACAGACGATCGCGGACGAACGGGTGCGGCTTGGGCTACTGGCGTCCGGCGCGTCCGAGGCGGACGTCGAGCGCTTGCTGCCAGGAGACGCCATCCTCAGAACAGCGCTGGAACTGGCGAGGGACTCCTCGCCGGGCGGTATTGTCAGAGGAAATCTGAAGCTCAGGCTTCGGTCTTCAGGTTGAAGATGCGATAGGCCAGAAGGTACAGTGCAACAGCCAGCAGACTGCCGACCGCGTCCGCGATAACGTGCTGCTTGAGGACCTGGGTGGCGATGACCGTGACAAGGGCAAACACCGTCATCAACCAGGCGACGGGACAATAGCGTCTCTTGACCCACCAGAAGCTTGCAGCAAGAGCAGACAGGCCGCAGTGCAGCGATGGGAAGCAGTTGTAAGGGTTGTCGCTGGCATACTTCGCCAGCAGAGCGTCGACGTATCTGCTGCTGCCAGCGACCAGGTTGGTCGGACGGGGTACGCGTGTCTGGAACACAATGTAGACACCGTTGCTGATGGCTTGGATGGCGATGAAGGCGACGCCGAATGCCGTGAAGATCTTCGGATGGAAGACGAAGAAGAACAGGAGACAGAAGTAGAGGACGGGTTCCAGCCAGTTGTAGGGGACGATGAACTGCGGGATGACCGGCACCCACCGATCGAAGGCCGTCTGCAGGATGCGGACGTTGGCCGTCGCGTGGTTGGTCATGCCGTACCAGGTCGAGGACCAGTAGACACCACCGGCGAGAACCAGATTCATCAGGTATCTCAGCCAATTCTCCTTCATGAATCGTTTCAGCTTGTCCATCGTTCTTCTCCTTCCCCGACGCCGGCTCACTTGTGCGGCGCGCGGGTACACAAGGCATGATAGCCATGGATATCCGCAGTGCAAGGACAGCGAATGGGCCGGAACACCTCCTCCGGCCCACGAGTGCTTTCCGCATGTCTGGTCTAGTCCTTGGCCGTCTCGGTGGTGCTCGTGAGCAGGGCGTGGATGGCATGTGCAGCCTTGCGGCCCTGGCCCATGGCCAGGATGACTGTCGCAGCGCCCAGCACGATGTCACCACCCGCGAAGACTCCCGGGACCGACGTTTCCATGGTGTCTTCGTCAGTGATGATGCCCCCGTGCCTGTTCATCTGCAGACTTGGGAGAGCGGCGGGGATAAGCGGGTTGGGGTTGTTGCCGATAGCCACTACGACGACGTCCGCGGGGACGTTGCTGGTCTGGCCGGCAATCGGCAGTGGCCGCCTGCGACCAGATGCGTCCGGTTCCCCGAGCTGCATCTTCTGCACAGTCAGGCCGGTGACCCATCCCTCACGGTTGCCGAGGATCTCAACGGGGTTCTGGAGGAAATGGAACTCGACTCCCTCCTGGACCGCATGGCGATATTCCTCTTTGCGGGCGGGCATTTCCTCCTCCGAGCGTCGATAAATGACCATGGCCCTGAGGGCTCCCAGCCGCAGTGCCGTCCGGGCCGAGTCCATGGCGACATTGCCGCCGCCCAGGACCGCCACTGATTGGCCGCGCAAGATGGGAGTGTCGGAGTTCTCGTCATAGGCGTGCATCAGGTTGGCGCGTGTCAGATACTCGTTGGCGGAATACACGCCAAGCAGGCTCTCGCCCGGGACGCCCAGGAAATTCGGAAGCCCGGCGCCACTCCCGATGAAAACAGCGTCGTAGTCCCTGCGCACCTCGTCGACCGTGAGGGACTTGCCGATGATCGTGTTGTACTGGAAATCGACGCCGAGCCTGGTCAGGTAGGCAACCTCTGCATAGACGACCTCCTTTGGCAGACGGAACTCGGGAATACCATATCCCAGGACGCCTCCGGGCATGTGCAGCGCTTCGAACACGGTAACAGCGTGACCCAGCTTGATAAGGTCGCCGGCCACGGTGAGGCCTGCGGGACCGCTGCCGATGACAGCCACTCGCTTGCCGCTCGGGGGTGGAATCTGAGGGATGACTGCCGCGTGGTTCTCCCGTTCCCAGTCGGCCAGGAATCGTTCCAGCTGGCCTATCTGCACAGCCTGTCCGACATCCCGGTGCGCCTTGCCTACCATACAGCTCTCCTGGCACTGGTCTTCCTGGGGGCAGACGCGCCCGCAGACGGCCGGCAGCAGGTTGGTCTGCTTGATGATCCCGATCCCGGCGAGGTAGTCGCCGGACTCGATGGCCTGGATGAAGTCGGGAATGCGTACGCCGACGGGACACCCCTCCACACAGGGCTGGTTGGCACAATGAAGGCAGCGCTGCGCTTCCTGCAACGCCATTGCGGGGGTAAACCCGAAGGGGACCTCGCGGACGTTGTGGACGCGTTCGGCAGGGTCCTGCTCGGGCATGACGACGGGTGGCAGCTTCAGTCGAGCGGCGGCGTTCATCGTGCTTCCCCGGCGTCCAGGCCGATGCGGCATTCGTGGTCATAGCGTTCAGCTGCCCCCTGCTCTGCCGTGCGGTAGGTCCCGAGACGACGGATCATGCTGTCCCAGTCTACCTCGTGCGCATCGAACTCGGGGCCGTCCACGCAGGTGAACTTCATCTCGCCTCCCACGGTGACGCGACATCCGCCGCACATGCCTGTCCCGTCGATCATGATGGGGTTCAGGGAGGCCATCGTGGGGACGCCGAGCTCCTTGGTGAGCAGAGACGTGAACTTCATCATGAGAGGGGGACCGATGACGACAGCCTGGTCGATGTGCGCCCCGCCGTTCACCAGAGAGCGGATCGCGTCGGTCACGAGTCCCTTGGTGCCATATGACCCGTCGTCGGTGGTGACGATGAGCTCATCGCTGACATTGCGCATGTCGTCTTCGAGAATGAGCAGGCCGTGTGTCCTGGCTCCGAGGACTGTGATGACACGGTTGTGGGCTTCCTTCATGCCCTTGGCGATAGGGTAGAGCGGAGCTGTTCCGATGCCGCCGCCAACGCACAGCACGGCTCCAAACCGCTGGATATGCGTTGGTCTGCCCAGGGGGCCAACGATGTCGTGGATGGCATTCCCAGGTCTGAGCATGGCCATCTCACACGTGGTCTTGCCGACGGACTGGACGATCAGGGAAATGGTCCCCATCTCGGGGTTTGCATCGGCAATCGTCAGCGGAATCCGCTCACCGTGGTCCGTCACCCGGATGATGACAAACTGCCCGGGTTTCCTGTGCGTCGCGACCAGTGGCGCGTCGACGATATATCTGATGACGTTGCGTCCGAGCTCTTCTCTTCTGCGGATCGTATTCATGCGTGCCTCTTGGTTTTCCTGGCGTATGATTTCGTTACAGTATATTCCGAAAAGGCGGGAGGCGTCAGACCAGTTACTGCGAAGACGCCGGGGCCGAGGACGCATGGGGAAGAACGAAGGGCAGACAACCGAAGCCACCCGATCTCCGAGGAATGCTGGGTGGTGAGGGGGAGCCGTAGCCTTCCCTTCCGTAACCGTGCTCCGTCATAGGTAGTGAGACATGCGATGCAAGCACAGCCGCGTGATAGGTTTCATCACAATCTGTCCAGGTTTGATGACGCCTGAACTCCCATGAAGACTGACATCGGCCGGCTGCTCCGTCAGGAAGGCTCGGCTGTTCACAGGTTTGAAGTTCTTTCCCAATTGTCGTATAACCTAACCTGGAGAGGAGTGACCATGGTCGGGACATTCATTGCCGGATACGGAGCCGAGATGCTTCAGCGCACGCTCCAGCACATTTCGATGGTTGGCATCGCCCTTGTGCTGGCGGTATCCATCGGCATGTCGCTCGGCATCGTCATTTCCGGACATGAGCGCGTTGCCCGCTGGGTTATCGGAGCCGCGTCGGTCCTGTTCACGGTCCCATCACTCGCGCCGTTTGCGCTCCTTGTGGTCGCTCTTGCGCCCATCCGGCAAGGGACCGTGCTGGGGCTGGTTGTGAACGATGGACTACTACTGGTGGAAGAAGCCTTGACGCCGGGAACGAGTGATCAAGGGGAGCGGAAGTGAGCGGGATGTCCCATCAACTTCAACCTGCCATGAAGACGGTGGTCGCCATCGCAGCTAGCGTCGAAACCGTGGTGCGTGGCAAGCATGAACAGGTTCTGCTGGCTCTGGTCCCCATGATCGCGGGGGGACACCTGTTGGTGCAGGACGTGCCCGGTGTCGGCAAGTCGACGCTGGCGCAAGCACTGGGCCAGTCCATCGGCGCTTCCTACAGCCGCATACAGTTTACGTCCGACCTGTTGCCTGCTGACATCCTGGGCGTGAATGTCTTCGAGGTCGCGACCGGAGAGTTCCGGTTCCGTCGCGGCCCCATCTTTGCGAACGTGGTCATGGCGGACGAAATCAACAGGGCCAGCCCCAAGACCCAGTCGGCCCTGCTCGAAGCCATGAACGACCGGCGCGTCAGCATCGACGGGACGACATGGGAACTTCCAGAACCGTTCTTCGTCATCGCTACCCAGAACCCGGTCGAGTATGCGGGTACGTATCCCCTGCCAGAGAGCGAGCTGGATCGCTTCCAGCTGTGCATGGGCATCGGATACCCCGACACGGAGGCGGAACGGCGCATCCTGAACGAGCGCCCGGTGCGCCAGCACGCCTTCCGTCTGGATCCGGTCGCGTCCGTGGATGAGGTTCTCGAAGTCCAGGATGCAGTCGACAGTGTCACGGTGGCGCCGGCGGTCCTGAACTACTTGCTGGCGTTTGTCCAAGCGACTCGCAGCGAGGAGCTGTTCGAGGTGGGCGTCAGCCCTCGGGGCTCCATCGACCTGCTCAGGGCCGTCCGCGCGTGGGCGCTGCTGCAAGGTCGAGCGTTTGTGGTACCCGACGACGTGAAGACGATGGCCCCGTATGTTGTGGCGCATCGCATCGTGCGGCGTGGCAGCCGCAAGGGAGCCTCGCGCTCGGACGTGAACCACATCTTTGAGCAGGTGCCTGCTCCTGCTTGACGGACGCGGTTCCACAATACAATCGAGATGAGTCTGGTTGAGGTGCGGTTCAGGAAGTACCACCGGGCGGAACGTCTGACGCGCAGCGGCTTTCTTTTCTTCCTTGCGATTGTGGGCATTGGCGCGGTTGCGATCAATTCAGGCAACAACTTGCTGTATCTGGTCTTCAGTGCACTGCTGTCAGCGCTGATCTTCTCCGGATTCCTTTCGGTTGCGAACCTGCGGCACGTCGACGTGGCGCTCGAAGCCGCGGATGACGTCATTATGGGTCGCCCCGCCCGGCTCGTGGTCCGGGTGCACAATGCCGGCTCATTTCCGCTGTTCTTCGCCACGGTGCGCATACGCGACGGGAGCGGCGCCCCGGTGCTCAGCGTCCCGTTCGTATCTGCCCGGTCGACGCGGGAGCTGCCAGTTTTTCTGACCATGCGCCGGCGAGGCCGCGTGACAGGGTTGTGGGCAGAGCTGTCCTCGGCGTTTCCCTTCGGCATCGTCCAGATGCGCATGGAAGTACATGTCGGTGGGGAACTCATTGTCTACCCCGAGGTCCGCTCCGTGGCGCTCCAGCAGCAAGGAGAGCGCGGAGAGCATCGCTTGGAGAAGGCCAGGGCCGGAGGCGACGGAGACTTCTTCTCGCTGCGTCGGTACCACGAGGGAGACGACGCACGGCGCATCGACTGGAAGGTGTTCGCCCGAAGAGGCGAACCATATGTCACCGAGCGGGAGGCGAGGTATCAGCAGGAGACACTGTTCTTCCTGGACACTGCGCGCGCCGCATGGCCTGATGCTGACGCCTTCGAGGTCGGCATTTCCAAAGTGGCGAGCGCTCTGACCTCTGTCCTCGAGACAGGGGGAGCATTTGCCCTGGTCCTGCCTGGGGTATTCGTCGATGGGCGTGAGCGAGCGTCGTGGCAGAGGGCGATGGAGGCGCTGGCCTGTGCCGAGTTCGGTGAAGACCGGCTGCACCCCACGCCGGCGCACAGCGTCACGCACGACCAGATTTCATTTGTCGCGGGTGCTGCATGAGAAAGTCGCTGGACATCAGGCGTGTGCTGGCATTCATACTGGGACTGACAGCCTGTGGATTTCTCGGGATTGTCGAACCCTGGTATATGCTCTATGGCGTCGCGTTCCTTCTTGCTCTGCCGATATCCGGGCGCGTGCGCGGACGGTGGGCGAGGCGTGTCGTCGAGGCCTTGCCGCTGGCCTGGTTCCTCGTTCTCGTCGTCCTAGGTACGTCCCTCTTCGCACTGCTGGGGCAGGCGATGCTCGCCGCGATGGCGTGCCGTTTCGTGCTGACCGAGGGGACACACGACTACCAGGGCCTGGTGCTCATCGCCGTGTTCGTGACCGTGCTTTCGGCAGCGGGGTCCATCTCCGTCGCGTTTGGACTCTTGCTGCTCGCAGAGTTCCTCCTGGCGACGCTCCTCCTGATCATGGCGCAGTTCGAGGGGCCCGTCCCGAGGATCGGGCGGGGTTTCTACCGCGCAGTCGTGGTCTTCGCGCTCATCTCCTTCGTGTTTGCTTTCGGCGTGTTCGTCGCGCTCCCGCGGTGGACACTGGGATACATCAAGGGCAACCCGGCGCTGACAGCGCAGACGACCGGGTTCTCCAAAGACGTCACGATCGCCCCTGGGGAGGTGCAGCAGGACAATACCGTCATCATGCGTGTCGAGCCCCAGAAGGGTGGGCCCCAGTTGTCCCTGCCTGCTTACATCTCGGGGATGCGGTATACGACCTTCAATGGCAGGCAATGGCTGGTCGCGGCTGGTCGCCTCGAGTCCGTGTATGCATCCTCCGGGATTGATTCGTTCGTGGTGAGCGAGCAGCAACCCGATACGCTGACGACCGTATACCTCGAGCCGACCGGGACGGACGTCGTCTTTGGGCTGGAACATATTACCGGTCTGCGAGGGCAGTTCCAGTACCTTCGCCGCGACGCAGAGGGCAACCTGTTCACGGATGCACCCTACTACAAGACTATCCGGTACGACATCTCGTCGCTCGATCGGGACACGGTTCCTGTCGACAGTCTCGTGGCTCGCCGGCAGGCGTTGCTGGACAGGTACCTTCAGGTCCCAGAGCTTTCGCAGGCCTTCAGGGGCGTTGCCGCGCAAGTCGTGCTGGGCCTGACGGCCAGAGACAAGGCCCAAACGACTCGCGACTACCTGGTTGCCAACTATGACTATTCACTGAACCCGACGGCGTCATCGGTAGAAGACTTCCTGGTGAACCGGCACACCGGGTACTGTGAGCACTTTGCAACGTCCATGGTGTTGTTGCTGCGCGCTGAGGGCGTTCACGCCCGCCTGGTGTCTGGCTTTGTGGGCACAGAGTGGAACAAATCCTCGGGGTATCTCATTGTGCGGGCCAAGGACGCGCACACATGGGTCGAGGTCCTGGACGGGAATAGCTGGGTCCGCTACGACCCGACGCCCGGTTCCTTCCAGCAGGTGTCGCTGATTACGAATGTCCTCGACAACATTCGCATGGTCTGGTACCGGAACGTCGTCACCTATGATCTGGCCAGGCAGGTGCAGACGGCCAACAATCTCGGTCGGTTCCTTGCGCGTGGCGGAAGCGCTGTCACGTCGGCGTTCGACGCGTTCCGGGATGCGCTGGCACGCCTGGTGCACGACTGGCGCGTCGTTGCAAGCATATGTGCGGCTGTGGCCCTCACAGTCCTGTTCCTGCGCCGTCGGGTGGAGGACAGGCGCGGCCGGCTCGCTGCAGCGCTAGAGGACCTTGTCGGAGAACGGCGCAGACCAGGAGAGACACTGCTCGAACTTGCTCACCGTGCCGGACTGTCTCCTGATATTGAAGACCTCGTCTGGCGTGTCTATGACGTCGACTTCGCCGGGGAGCGGGCGGTGGAGGAGGAGAAAGCCGTCCTGCGGTTGCTGCGCGGTGTCCAGCGCGCCCGAGCAACCACTGGTCGTCAATTGTGAATCCGCCTGGGGTCAGGCACCAATGGAATTCACAATTGCAGGGGGAGTCCGATCGATCCTTCTGTGGCCTCCATGACCATCTCGGTCATCGTCGGATGCGGGTGAATCGCCTGAAGTAGCTTCTCCGCTGTCATGCCGAACTGTACGGCCAGGACCGATTCCATGACGAGGTCGGTGGCTTCGGCGCAGTAGAGGGCGATCCCCAGGATCTCGTGGGTTTCGGCATGTGCGAGGACCTTGGCAAAACCGGTGTTCTCCTCCATCGTCCGCGCCTTGCCGCTGGCGGTCACCGGGAATGTCCCCACCTTGTAGGGGATTCCTTCTGCCTTGAGCTCGTATTCTCTCTTACCCACGACGCTGATCTCCGGGTCGGTGAAGACGACCGAAGGGATGGCGGTATAGACCATGCGAGCGTTGTGCCCCGCGATGTTCTCGGCAGCGACGACTCCTTCCTTCTCGGCGACGTGTGCCAGCATGTAGGCCCCTTTGACGTCGCCGACAGCGTACACGCCGGGGACGCTAGTGCGCATGTGGTCGTCGACGACGATGCCTTTCTTGGATACGGTGATTCCTGCGGCTTCCAGTTCCGGACCGACGTTGGACCGGCGTCCGATGGAAAGCAGAACACGGTCACCGTGGAGTTCCTGCCTGGTGCCGTTCACATCGAGTGTCAGGGCATAACCACCTTCCGTGGGGATAACCGATTGGGTTGTTGCCCCGGTGATGATGGTGATCCCTCGCTTCTTGAGAGTTGCAGTGAGGGCCTGTGCTACGTCCTCATCCTCGACAGGCAGAATATGCGGCATCAGCTCGACGATGGTGACCTTCGTCCCGATGGCGCCGAAGAATGTCGCCATCTCGACGCCGATAACGCCGCCACCGATGACAACCAGTTCCTTCGGCTGCTCCCTGTTGCGGAAGACGTCGTCACTGGTCCAGATGCCTGGATCGGTGAAGGGAGGAAACTTGATGGGTGAGCTGCCCGTCGCAATGATGACGTTCTTCCCCTGAATAACCTCGCCGGTCGCGTCGATGCAGACGTGTGTTGCGTCGCGCAAGGTCGCCCGGCTGGCGTAGACCTGGACGTGGTTCTTCTTCATGAGGTACTCGATTCCCTTGCGCAGCCGCACGACGACCTGGTCCTTGCGCGCCATGATGGCGCCGAAGTCGGCCCCGACGCTCTCGGCCGTCAGTCCGAACTTACGTGCCTCCTGCATGCGCGTCAGGAGCTTGCTGCTGGCAAGCATCGTCTTGGTGGGGATGCAGCCCCAGTTCGTGCAGACCCCACCCATGTCGGCCTGTTCTGCCAGCGAAACCGACAGACCCAGCTGAGCCGCCTTGATTGCAGCGACGTACCCTCCAGGCCCGCCACCGATAATAAATACGTCCACCATGTCTGCCTCCTGCGATGTTGTCTTGACGCACGTTCATGGTATCACGCTGGACTTCCCGGTCAACTCCCGCGGTCATGTGGTTTCAGGTCTCGAAAGCATGCAATGCAGTGGATGAACCATGCATGACGCTGCGCTCACGCACGGTCTTGACTGGCGCGGGCACAGCTTATCATAGGGATAGAAGCATTGCGCGGTTTCGCGGAAGGAGTTCGTCGGGTCTCAATCGGCAGTAAGAGTATCAAGGAGGAGCCATGAGTCGAAGACTGTTCACTGCACTGCTCATCCTGGCCATGTGTATTCCGTTCCTCGGGCCTGTAGCCGCGGCTAAGGCGGAAACGACCCAGACAACGGTGGTGTATGATTTCGTTGCGAATGCTGCTTCTGCAAGCTGGCGCAGTTCGGCGGTTCCCCTGTCGTTTGGCGGTCCCAATAACGACATTCGGGGCTTCGCAATGTACGTTGCACCCGCTACGATGGAGGACGGCACGGCCCAGCGCAGAGTCCTCGAGACCCACCCCCAATGGGTCGATGCAGGGTGGATCCAGGGTGCCTACCACGACGTCAAGATTCCGGCTGGGGCGACGCTCACCCTCAAGGCCGGGTTTCTGAAGGGCGCGACCGGGAGCAATGGCGTCCTGTACTCAGTCCGATTCAAGGAGAATGGGACGTCGACGTGGTACTACTTCCCGAGTGGCACGACGACGTACAACGCAGGCCATCTGAAGACCTATGACGGGAAGATGTGGACCCTCAGCTGGTCACTCCAGAGCCTGGCGGGTAAGACCGGCGAGTTTGACCTGCGGGTCGACGCCAACGGAAATTCCAACCAGGACCGGGCTTGCTGGCAGCAGGCAGACATCACCGTGCTGTCGGTTCCCGGAGCTGTCGAAGCCCATTCCTCCGGGACCACCGTCACGGTGGACTGGGAGTGCACCTATACAGAATCGCTTTTCCACAGCCTTTCATTTGAAGTGCAAAAGCGGAGCGGTATTTTTCCGATCTGGCTTGACGTTGGAACAGTGGCCTACCCGGTAACGATCTTGGCGATCGAGGACCAGCCCGCTGGGCAGAACTCGTACCGCGTGAGGGCGGTGGAGACCGTCCACTTCCTCGTGACTACGACGACGGCAAGCGACTGGTCGGCTGCCGTATCCTCCTGGGTACTGGCTGCGCCAGTTGGGGCTGTTGTGCAGCACGTCGAGGACTCGAGAGACATCCGGATCAGATGGACCAGCCTTGATCCGCTTGCGACCGGCTACGAGATCTTGAGGAGCACAAATCCCTTGATGCGCGCGTCCGTCATCCATGAGGGCCCTCACACCGACACGTCCTGGGTGAACACGGGACTCGACCCGAACAAGAACTACTACTACTACGTACGGGCATGGAAGACCGGGACCGAAAGCACAGACAGGGATGTGTCGGGCATGTCACCCATGCTCTCGATCACGACGGTGCCCGAGGTACCAACGGCGCAGGTTGCATACAGCTCGGGACGTACCATCACCGTTTCCTGGGCGCATTCCGGCAACTGCAGTCAGTTCCATGTGTGGTCAAAGCCGACGCGTGTAACAGATCCGGTCATGCCAGACATGCTCCCTGCTACACAGCGATCGAAGGCAATTGTGGATGCCGAGTATGGCAGATGGTATGTCTTAATAAGAGCTTGGGGCGAAGGCGGATATAGCCCTGAGAAGTCCGCGCTGGACGTGTGGGTGCTGACGGTGCCTTCCGCGCCTCTGGCGACGGTTGGGGGCTCGACCACAGTGAACCTCTCGTGGGGCGCACCTGACGCCAATGCTACGAGCGTCCGCATACTGAGAAGCGTCTCGGCCGGCCCGTTTGCGGACCTCGCCACCGTGGCATCTGCGGTGACCACGTACGCCGACACAACCTGCCTGTCAGGCACCACCTACACCTACAAGCTTCAGGCAGTGAGGGATGACGATGTCTCGGAACTCTCACCGAGCTTGGCGTCGGTCACGACGCCGGCGGCTCTGACGCCGCCTGCGACGCCAACCGGTCTCACTGCCGTGGCCCAATCGTCTACTGCCGTCGGCCTGACCTGGTCGGACAACGCCAGTAACGAGGAGTCGTACCGCGTCTACCGCAGAGACGGCACCGCCGTTGTCTTTGGCCAGGTGTCGCCGGACCTTCCTGCGGGCACGACGGGCTGGCAGGACACCAGTGTGGCTGCGTCATCCCTGTACACGTACGCCGTGAAGGCGCGTAACGCTGCCGGAGACTCTGGATGGTCGAACGAGGCAGCGGTGACGACGCCTGCCGCTCCAGTGCCTGTCCCCGCTGCACCGACGAACCTCGTGGCCGCCGCCGAGTCTTGGAGCGTCGTCAAGCTGACGTGGACGGACAACGCGACCAACGAGGGAGCATATCTCTTGGAGCGTGCCGTAGGTGTGGGAGCATTCGCTCCCGCTGGACCGGAGCTTTCCGCCGGGACGACAGAGTGGAGGGACACGGGTGCGGCAGGGTCGACCTCCTACCGTTACCGCGTCAAGGCCCGGAATGCAGGAGGTGACTCAGGCTGGTCCAACGAGGCTTCTGTGACGACGCCGTCTGCTGTACAGTCCATCGTCATGAAGCTGATCATCGACAAGAAGAACTACACGGTCAACGGCGTTTCGATGATGATGGACATAGCGCCCGTCATCCTGGAGAGCCGGACGCTAGGTCCAGTCCGTTACGTCGCGGAGGCACTTGGCGCGGGCGTAGCCTGGGACCCGGTGGAGCGCAAGGTCACCCTGACCCGGGGCATCACGACCATCGAGTTGTGGATCGGCAGGAACACGGCACGCGTCGACGGTGCCTACATGCTCATCGACCCGCAGAACCCCGAAGTCAAGCCGGTCATCCTTCCACCCGGCCGTACGATGCTGCCGTTCCGGTTCATCGCCGAGCAGCTTGGCGCCAGTGTTGGTTGGGATGCCGTGAAGCGCGAGGTGACAATCACCTATCCGGCTTCCTGAGGATCGCACGCTCAGTGAATCATGGCACAGGCCCCTTCGTGAGGAGGGGCCTGTGCGCTTGATAGACTGCGACGGGCGGGCACCGCTTGAAGAGCGTGTCTGCCCACCGCTCGCAGCGGGACAGAGAGGTCGTTCGTGCAGCCTGTTTCGAGACGCGCGTAGCGCACCGTCGTCTTCCTTCACCACACCCTGCAAGGACTGCGTGACTCCGGCTGGATGCCCCATGCTGGAAGGGGACGCCTTTCGCTGGACACGCCGCGTGAGCTGATGTACAGTATTGATAGGATACATGCAGAGAGGTGAGCATGAGGAACCATCGTTCCAGCAGGTGGGCTACACTGGCAGTGCTCCTCTGCTTCACGCTGCTGCACCAGGCAGACCGCCTTATCATCGGCCCGCTCACGAGTTCGATCATGGACTCGTTTCATATCAATGAGGCGCAGATGGGCACCGTGCTTTCAGGTGCGCTGGTCACCGGCGGCCTGCTTTTCCCTCTGTGGGGATACCTCTTCGACCGGTTCTCGCGTGCGCGGCTTCTGGCGATTGCTGCTGCGGTCTGGGGTGCGACGACATGGCTCTCGGCGCTGGCACCGACATTCGGCTGGTTCGTCGCGTCGCGAGCGTCGACTGGTATCGACGACGCGAGTGTCCCTGGCGCATACAGCCTCCTAGCGGACACGTTCGAGCCTCGCGTGCGCGGCAAGGTGTACGCTGTGCTGAAGATGTCGATCCCCGTGGGGTACGTGGTAGGGGCGGCGCTCGCGACGTTCCTGGCGCCTCGGATCGGCTGGCGGTGGGTCTTCGTTGTGACCGGCAGTGCAGGTATGCTCGTCGCCGTACTGGTGGCGCTGTTTGTAAGGGAGGTTCCACGAGGCGCGACAGAGCCGGAACTCGCGGGCGTGTCCGGGGCGTCGCTGACATTCCGCTGGTCTGTCGCACGGAGACTACTGAGACGAAGGACCCTTGTGGCACTGTACGCGCAGGGGTTTCTCGCCGTCATTCCCATCAATGTCGTGACCTTCTGGATGTACCGGTACCTTGAAACCGAGCGGGGGTATTCCGGGCAGGCTTCTCTATCGGTCGCTATTGTCACCGTTGCTGGCCTTGCCGTGGGTCTTCCACTGGGTGGAGCCTTGGGCGACAGGCTGTTCCGGGCGATGCCCAGAGGGCGCCTTCTCGTGGTCGTCGCGACCATACCGGGATCACTCCTGCTCTGCGCCGCTCTCCTGGTCCCAGTGACGTACCACGTCGCGTTTGCCCTGCTTGCCATGACCGGCTCTTTCCTGGCGGGATTCGCGGCTCCGAACATCGGGGCCACCATCAGCGACATCAGCCCGCCCGAAGTCCGCAGCACTGCGCTTGCCATGCAGAGCCTCGTGGAAACGACCGGCGCAGCGCTTGCCCCTCTACTGACCGGCATCGTGGCGTCGAGGATCAGTCTGGGAACCGCCTTCCTGGTGCTGATAGCAAGTGCGTCGGTGCTGTGGACACCCTGCTACCTGATAGCACTCAGGAACGTGTCGAGCGACATCGAGCAGACGCACGCGGAACTGCGCGCGCGGTCCAGCAGCTGACTACAGCCAGGGGTTCTCGCCCAGTTCGGCGCCGATAGTGGTCGGTTCTCCGTGTCCCGGGAAGATGCGCGTGGCCGGCGGCAGGGACATCAGAGTGACACGGATACCTGCCAAGAGCTGTTTGAACTCTTCCTGGCTGGATGTGCGACCAACGCTGCCGGCAAACAGCGTATCGCCGACGAATGCGTGGTCTCGCGCGATGAGCACG
>JAPLGK010000055.1 GCA_026390195.1 Caldisericota bacterium | reverse complement strand
CAGGGAGACCTTCTCATGGTCGGCAGCAAGGGAGCGCGACCCGTCTTCGCCCGCCGCGACAGCTGGCTGCCCGACCTGCACTTCCGTCCGCGCACGCGTATCAAGTCCCTCGAGGAGCTGCTGGTCCGCTACCTCCGGACGTTTGCCCCAGCGACCCTCAGCGACTTTGCCCATTGGACGGGTCTGCCTATGGCCACCGTGCGCGACACGGCTACCCGCGCGGCCGGGCTCCTGGTGTCCGTGGCTGTCGAAGGCCGTGGCACGCCCCTGCTGGCTCTCGCGGAGGACGCCGACGTCCTCCAGAAGCCTTTGCCCCACATTCCAGTGGTCACCCTCCTGCCCAAGTTCGACGCCATGCTGCTCGCGTGGAAAGACCCATCGCGCGTTCTGGACGGCGGAGACCATGGCGCTGTGTTCCGTCCGGCGGGTCAGATCGAGGCTGTCGTCCTTCTGCACGGACACGCGGCGGCAACCTGGCGCATGAAGCAGACACCGGGCAGCATGCACGTCACCGTCACGCCCGTCCGGCACGTGGGCGGCATCGCACGGCGGCAGG
The DNA here is from genome assembly GCA_026390195.1 of Caldisericota bacterium. Classification (GTDB taxonomy): domain Bacteria; phylum Caldisericota; class Caldisericia; order Cryosericales; family Cryosericaceae; genus Cryosericum. The sequence goes on along the minus strand of JAPLGK010000055.1, from coordinate 1,444 downwards.
TCGAGGCCGCCTTCGAGCATCTGGGCTCCTGGGCGGGTGCGCGCAGCACAACGGTGACCTGGCAGGACTGACTTAGTGGAACAGGCGCGCGATGGTTCCGACCACGACGCCGACCCACAGGAAATCGGCGTCGCTCCAGGTCGTGTTCAGCGTGCCCAGCTGTGGTCCAAGCAACGGCAGCAACAGTGCGGGCAGGATGCTGATGATGACGCCGTTGGCAAACCCGCCCATGACCGCGCCCTTGCGTCCGCCGGTCGCATTGCCGAAAATGGCGGCCGTCGCACCGGTGAAGAAGTGCGGCACAAGGTTGGGGATGATGATCGGCAGGTGCAGCGCCTGCAGGAGAACCATGCACAGAACGCCGGCAGCCAGTGACGACAGGAACCCGATCATCATCGCCGTCGGCGCTTTTGGGAACGTGACAGCGACATCGAGTGCCGGTTTGGCGTTGGGGACGATCTTCTCGCCGATCCCCCGGAAGGCGGGCGTGATCTCGGCCAGGGTCATGTTGACGCCGATGACGATGATGGCCATGCCGGCGGCGAACGTCATCGCCTGGACAAACGCGAAGACCAGCGGATGCTGAGTGACCCCCAGCACATCCCGCACGAACGTGGAGCCTGCTTTCAGCGTGAGCGCCATGAAGAGGACCGTCATGACGAGTCCCGAGGAGATCAGCGAATCGCGCAGGAAGTCGAGCCCTTTGGGTAGCCTGATGTCCTCGGTCGACCGATTCCTGTCGCCGAACCACTTACCCAGCAGTCCAGCCACGATGTACGACAGCGACCCGAAATGGGCCACGGCGACCTCGTCACTTCCCATGACCTTCCGCATGAACGGTTGAGCCAGTGCAGGCATCAGCGTCATGACGGTGCCCAGAAGAATGGAAGCCACGACCGTGACCCAAACACCGGGCATGCCGGCCGCGGTCAGCACGGCGACGAGCAGGATAGCCATGTAGAGCGTGTGATGACCGGTCAGAAAGATGTATTTCCACTTCGTCACACGGGCCAGAAAGGTATTGAACAGGAAACCGAAGATCATCACCCATCCCGGCTGCGAACCCAGGGCTTTGAGCGCAATCGCGATGACGGCTTCGTTGTTGGGCAGGACGCCACGGATATGAAACCCGAACTGCAGCATTTGCCCCAGATAGTTCAGTGAGCTGATGAGTGTGGCCGCGCCGACACCCAGCACCAGGAAGCCGACGATTGTCTTGACAGTGCCCATCAGCACTTCACTGAACGATTTGTGCAGGACGACCAGGCCGACGAGTGCGACCATGCTGACCAGCACCGCCGGCGTGCCCACGAAGTCCCTGATGAACGTGAATACTGACTGCATACCTGTCTCCTCCACGTGTGAACATCTACAGATTGTCACCAATGCCCCCTCTGGGCACAGACTCCTATTGTACAGGCGCTGCCCCGCTCGGCAACACGTG
>JAPLGK010000050.1 GCA_026390195.1 Caldisericota bacterium | reverse complement strand
TCGCTGCTGTGCCTCGGTTAGCTCGTCCTGCAGCTTGCGCTGCTTCTCCTGCAGCTTGTCCTGCACCTTGTTGACAGCCCCGGTGATGTCGGGAGCGGACAGCACGCCCAGCCGCGCCATGAACTGGGCTTCCGTTTCGCTGTCCTGCTGGGCAACCTTGTACGGCTTGCTCGTCAGCAGCGTCAGCGGTCGGACCTTCAGGACGTCCTTGAGGCGTGCAGTGAGCATCTTCCAGGACACTGGCTTCTGCAGGTCCGCGGGGACCTCCTCATACAGCACGCCCTCGGGAGCCTTGTCCCACCACGTCGTGCCCTCGGGCAGTTGCTCCGCCGTGGTCCAGTCGACGGCGGGCCATTGCGAGACTGGGACGGCAAGCAGGAGATGCTCCTGCACGAATGCTCCGGTCGTCTTGTCCTCATAGGCCACGTCCGCTTCGCCGAACACATATGGGTCGAGCGTGGTCCCCGCCGGGACGGGAGCGAACTGGACCGGAACGCCATCGGGGAACGCGGGCAGATATCGCGACGGTCCCGATGTCGGGAACGCCTCGTGCGTGACATGCTCGAACTCGATCTTGCGAGGCGCCATCAGCTGACCAATCTGAGCCTTGGTGAGGGGTCCCCGAAGATAGCTCATCGCAAAGCGCGACTGCACGACGACATGCCTGGCGGTATGGACGTTGTGCAACAGGAACTGACGTGGCTTGAGACTGCCAAGAACGCCGCTGAACCATGCCCTGTCGAGCGTGCCGCCTCCTTCCTGGAGGGCTCCCTCGAGGCCGCCGAGCACACGCTCGCGGTCGCCGTCCTGCTGCAGTTTGCCGATCACCCAGGTACCGGCGTTGCTGAGGCCCTTGTAGTCGATGTCCACCGGGTTCTGGGTCGCCAGCACCACCCCGAGCCCAAAGGCGCGTGCCTGCTTCATGAGCGTGAGCAGGGGCACCTTGGAGGGCGGATTGAATGGGTACGGCGGGACATACCCGAACACCTCGTCGAAGTACAGCAGGGCACGCAGAGAGTCCGTCCCCTGCTGGAGACGCATCCAGGCCAGCACCTCCTGGAGCAGGAGCGTCACAAAGAACATGCGCTCCACGTCAGACAAATGTGCAATGGCGAAGATGCTGCAGCGCGGCCTGCCGTCCGGCGCGTGAAGAAACCTCTCAACGTCCAGGGGAGCGCCGTTCAACCAGGACTGGAACGAGGGGGAGGCGATGAGGCCGTTGATGCGCATGGCAAGGTCCAGGCGGTCCTTTGGCGGGAAGAACGTGTCCACCTCGAAGACGCCGAGCTTTTCGAACGGGGGGTTCTGCAGCTGCACGATGAGGTCTGGGAGAGTCAGGTTGGTGCCCTTGCCCCACGTGTAGTTGATGATGGAGCTGATAAGGATATGCTCACGGCTGCGAATCGGGTCAGCATCAATGCCCACGAGGCCAAGGAGGGCGGAGGTGACACCCTTGACTTTCTCCTGCGTCTCCTCGTCGCCGAGTTCCCCCGCGGGTCTGCGGAAGCTCTGCAGGACCGAGACCGGGATGCCTGCGGTCGAACCCGGTGTGAAGATCACAAAATCGGCACTGGCTTTCAGCTGCGCGATTCGCTCGGGCGCGATGCCGGAGCCGGCAAGCCCCTTCTGCCATGTCTCGGCGGTGGCAGCGGCGGTCTGCTCGACCGTAAGCCCTCTGCGCTCAGCTTCGGCCGGATCCACCCACGGCTGGAACTCCGCGGCGCTCAGGCCCGGAAATGTCAGGAGGAGGTTGCCTAGATCTCCCTTGGGGTCGATGGCAATCACCGGGACCCCGTCGATCAGAGCCTCTTCGATGAGGTCGATGGACAGACCCGTCTTGCCGGACCCGGTCATGCCGACGATGACGCCGTGCGTCGTCAGGTCCTTGCCCGGATACAGGACAGGAGCTCCAGCCTGACCCGTCGCCGGGTCCACCTCGGTGCCGATATAGAAGGACTTTCTGTCTTCGTCCATGGTTGCCTCCTGATTGAGGTTCTCCCTCATGATAGCCGCAGCACGCTGAGGCGCAACACCTCTGGATCACCCGAGCCTGAGCCCGTCGGGTACTGGACGGTCAGCACCGACCAGCACCACGCCATCGGGAGCATAGACACCGAGGACCAGCACTTCTGACAGGAACCCCGCCACGACACGGCTGGGAAAGTTCACGACGCCTAGCACCTGGCGCCCGACAAGCTGCTCCGGCGCGTAGAGGGCTGTGATCTGTGCGCTGGAACGTTTGATGCCTACGTCGGGCCCAAAGTCGATGGTCAGCTTGTACGCGGGCTTGCGGGCTTGGGAAAACGGCTCGCACGCGGTGATCGTCCCCGTCCTGATATCGAGTTGCTCAAAGTCCTGTATCGTCGCCACCGTCGCCTCCATTCCTTTTGGTCAATAGTACACGGCCCGGCACCCGTGGCAATGGTGACGTGGCGCCTGGCGACTCCATCGAAGGGCCAGCCCGCATGGACAGTGGCACGCGCTTGACATGAAGCCCCTTTCCCCGAGAATGTGCCCAGGAGCTCTCACCGCCATTCTCCACAGGAGGTCACTATGGGTGCCACGAAACGGTTCACGATCCTTCATAGCAACGACATGCACGGCGATTTCCTCGCAGAGATGCGCGGCGAAGAGGGCCACCTCATCGGCGGCCTGTCACTGTTGTCCGGGTACATCAACCAGGTCCGGAACGAGGAAAAGAACGTTTTGTACTGCATTGCGGGCGACATGGTGCAGGGGTCGCTCATCGACGCCGAGTACAAGGGGATCAGCACGATGGAGATCATGAACTACCTGGCTCCGGACGTTGCCACACTGGGCAACCACGAGTTCGACTATGGGCTGCCACACCTGCTGTTCCTGGAGAAGATGGCCAACTTCCCCATCGTCAACGCCAACCTGTACATCACCCAGTACAACAAGCGCCTGTTCAGACCGTATGTGGTGAAGAATCTCGACGGCTTCGATATCCTGTTTATCGGGATCATCACCGAGAAGGTCATCGACATGCTGAAGACCGACAACATGCTGTCGTCGTTTATCACGCTGCAGGAGGCGGCCTCCGAGGTCGGGAAGATCTGCAACGCCTACAAGACCGATGACATAGACCTGACCGTCCTGCTGACCCACATCGGCTTCGAGTCCGACAAGGAGCTTGCGAGCCTTCTGAACCCCGCATGGGGTGTCGACATGATCATCGGAGGGCACAGCCACACGATACTGGAGCAGCCCGCCCTCGTCAACAACGTCCTGATCGCGCAGGCAGGCACCGGCACCGACCAGATTGGACGGTTCGACATCACGGTGAATGACGACACCAACAGCATTGTCGACTGGACATGGAAGCTGGTCCCGATCGACAATGCCCACTGCCAGCCCGACGACAAGCTCACCGCGTTCATCGACGGATTCAAGGACGTCATCGACATGAAGTACGGCAGTATCATCTCCAAGTTCACACGCACGCTCACGCACCCGGAACGCGTACGCGAGACAGAGCTTGGAAACCTGTTCGCCGACGCCATCCAGGAGAAGACTAGGGTCGATGTCGCATTCGTCGGCAGCGGCAGCATCCGCAAGACGGAGCTGGGTCCCATCGTCACCCTGGGCGGCTACCTGGCGCTGTTCCCGTACGATGACTCCATCACCCGGTTCACCGTGACCGGCGCACAACTCAAGCACGCATTCGCCGGGTTCATGCGCCCGGAGAACCGCAATGGCGAGGGCGAGTACTACCAGGTGAACAAGGGTGTGAAGGCGGTCTATGGCCTGGCGAAGCATGAGCTGGTGTCACTGACCCTGAACGGCGTTCCCGTCATCGATTCCTCGCAGTACTCCATCTGTCTGCAGGGATACCACTACAAGAACTCGACCGTCGGGCTGCAGTTGACCGCAGCGGAGCTGGCACAGCTTGAGCAGCCCCGCCTGCTTGCCACGTCCGGCCGGGACGTCATCGAGGAGTACCTCCGCAACCACCAGAACGTGAGCTCCGAGGTGGAGGGCCGTCTGCAGTATTGCTAGACCTTGCGCCCGTGCTGGACTGGTTTGGTCGCCCAGATCGGGCGATTCGTCCGCTATGCCCTGACGGGAGACTGGACAGTTTACGTCACGCCGATCGTTTTCCTGCGGACGGGTCTTGCCCTGCCACCATAGGATGGCGACTGCGTCGGCAGGCCGGAGAACGACACGAAGGAGCCCCGCGAGTCTTGACCGAAGAGGTGTTATGTCTTGACCGAAGAGGTGTTATGTCTAGTCTTATGGGTGGAGCGTTGACATGTGCCCCGAGGTGTACCACATCCTACTATGGAGGCAAACGTGAAGAGATTTGTTTCGCTTCTTGTCGTCCTGGCAATGATTGCAGGGCTCACGGCTGGTGTATCCCATACTACTGCTGCAACGACGACCACTCTCGTTCTGACAATCGGCAAGGTCGATTACATGTTAAATGGGACTACCAAGAAGGGTGACCAAGCCCCGGTGATCACTGACTCCCGCACGTTCGTGCCGATTCGTCTGGTGTCGGAGGCTTTTGGCGCCGACGTCAACTATGACGCCGCCACGAAGAAGGTAGCCGTCCTTCTCGGCGCAACGTCCTTCGAGTTCATCATTGGTCAGAAGGCTGTCAAGATCAATGGTGACGCCGTCCTCATGGATGCAGCCGCCTACATCTCCAAAGCCGGCCGCACGCTCATTCCGATTCGCTTCATTTCTGAGAAGTCCGGGTTGAACGTCGCCTGGAATGCGACCGCCCACACAGTCACCATCACCTCCAAGGCTCCTCTCACGACCACTGTCAAGATTGGCCTTGTCACCGACGTCGGTGGCCGTGGGGACCAGTCATTCAACGACTCCGCCATGCGCGGCCTCGAGACCTGGGCAGCCAAGAAGTCCTACGTCAAGGGCGGCGGATACACGGCGATGACCGATGCTGCGTACAAGCAGTCCTTGGCCGACAACGCCCCGGACCTCAGTGACCGGAATATTGTTCCACTCACGAATGTCCTTCCGATTATCCTTGAGTCCAAAGAGCAGACGGACTACATCCCCAACCTCACCAAGCTCGCCGAGGACGAGGGCTGCGCGCTCATCGTCGCGGTCGGCTTCATGCTTGCCGACGCCACCTACCAGGTCGCCAAGGAACATCCGAAGACCAAGTTCATGCTGATCGACGCCGTTCCCACCGACTCCAATTATGCACCTCTGCCCACCCTGCCCAACCTTGTCTGTTTCCTGTTCAAGGAAGAGCAGTGCGGGTTCCTTGTTGGCGCCATCGCGGGCTATGCGACGAAGGCCAACAAGATCGGCTACATCGGTGGTATTCCCGTTCCGCCGGTCCAGCGCTATGAAGCAGGTTTCTTCGCTGGTATCAAGACGACCAACAAGACGGCTTACGGCACTGCTGGCGCCAACGTGTCCAACGTGTACGCCGGCAGCTTCGGCGACCAGCCCAAGGGCAAGCAGATTGCCCAGACAATGCTCGGCCAGAAGTGCGATATCCTGTTCCATGCTGCCGGAGCCACTGGCAACGGCATGTTCGAAGCCATCAAAGAAGCCGGCGGACCTGGCAAGGGTCTGTGGGGCATCGGTGTCGACGTGGACATGGGCAAGAACCCGAACCTGTACCCTGCCGGCACGCTGACATCTGCTCTCAAGCACGTCGACTTCGCCACCTACATCTCCGTCAAGTCCATGGTCGACGGCACCTTCACTCCTGGCGTCATCACCCTGTCTCTTCGCAATGGTGGTGTGGGCTGGGCCCAGGGTAACGTTGCCAAGGTCCTGTCCGCCGCCCAGATTGCCAAGATTAACACCCTTCGCCAAGACATCATCGACGGCAAGATCACTCCTCCCGAAGACCCCACAAAGGTCGCGGCCTGGACACCTCCAACTGGCTACTAGATTCTGCTTCAGAATCGACTGCCAACCCCCGGCTTCACGCCGGGGGTTTTTCCTATGCGGACGCTCTCATCTGAACGCCGAGGAGAGGATAACCCCAGAAAAGGAGACCTCCCGGGTGAGTTCAGCCCGGGGTAATCTGAAAAAGGAAAGGGAATTGCTGCTTGCTGCAGCTGGAAACGGCACAATGCCCGGGAGGGCAATGCAACCGGACTTTTCACATTGTTGTCACGCCCGCGTCTAACGCAGGGCAGATAGCGAACACGTGATTCCCGCTGGTGAAAGCTGTCCGGCCGGTATCCGTAACCTGGGCGCCCTCTCCGTGCATGCACGGAGAGGGCGCCCAGCACTCCGGATCTTCAAAGCCAGAACCATCGGTGACTACTACTCGCTTGCCGTCCAGTCGAGATACTGGCTACCTCTTCAGGGTTTGAAAATGTTCCACCCGCCTCGTTTCATCTGAAAGTAGAAGAAGGCTACCCAGGCTACTGGAAATATCACAGCGCTCCATCCTCTCCCGACGCGCAAGAACATGATCTCGCTGAGGATAAGTGGCACAAGGAATATGGCGAGTCTGATCCAGTAGCGCGGCGGTTGCTTCTTCTGACTCAGCCCAGGCTTCGGCTCGACAGTGGGTGTCGGTGTTTCTGGTGGTACGATGACGCCTTTGTCCTCCTGCAGGTCTTCTGCCATCTCAGCTCCTATGATGCCTCGCTTCTTGCCGGAATATTCCTGCTTGCCAGAACGTTGACGCCCGTGCCGAGCGCATTTTCAATGACTACGTCCCCGCACTTTACGGGAGCCTTAAGCTCGATTTTCCGGATTTCGGCCAGTAGATCAAAAATACGTGGCTTGGGAATCGGCGATTCGGTGTAGACCGGTGCAAGAGGATGTACGCCGCCCTTTACCCGGACCGTGGTCGTCACCATGCGCCGCGGGTCCTTCAGTTCCCCCGTTACATAGTCGACGCCGCGCTTGCAACTGTTCCCTTCCATCTTGACGACGGCCTCGCCCTCCATCGTCACGTCCAAGGCGCAGCCCCTTGGACATGTAATGCAGATAAACTCCCTATGTTCCTGCGTCATATCAGTCTCCTTATTTCCTGACGACTCGCACGCTCAGCTCGGACGCGCGTTGCACCGCGTCGTAGGCAGACTGTGGAATGTCCATATTGACCATCTCGCCGGGGCGCACGTAGAGTTCCGCCTTTCTGGTCACGCGTTCTTCGCCGTTCATGACTTCGACCCAGACGGGTTCCTCGATCGGCAGTGTCACGCGCATCTG
>JAPLGK010000200.1 GCA_026390195.1 Caldisericota bacterium | reverse complement strand
GATGCCGGGGATATCGGAAAGAGGCGCACCGGAAAGGATCCGCCCGAAGACATTCTCGCCCTCGCCCTTTACGGCGATGTCGATCGCCGGGACGGTCCCGGGCACTGAAGGCCACAGGCGTCGATCTCGACGGTCTTCGTCGAAGCTGAGGCACGTGGCGCCGGCAATTCTGCTTTCGTGGCACACGGCCCGCTTGTGCAGGTCTGCTGATCGTCCGCCTCACGCTCGGGGTGGGTGGGCTGTTCTTCGATACCGTGTGTCACAGAAGCCTCCCAGCTTGCATAGCCGCCAGTTAGGTTGGCAACCTGGAACCCGTTCTGGGCCAGGATTCTCTGCGCCACGTAGCCGCGCAGTCCGACCTTGCAGTAGATAAGAATGACCTTCTTTCCCGCGGGCAGCTCGCCCATGCGGTCGCGCAGCTGAGGAAGAGGGATGGTGAGCGCGCCCGGTATGATGCCACAGTCGGTTTCCTCAGGCTGGCGGACGTCCAGGAGGACGGCTCCGTTCGCGAGTTCCTCACTCAGATGGTCGGGGGTCACGGCCGGTGTCAGGCCCTCCAGGTCGTTCTGTGCCACGAAACCAAGCATGTTGACCGGGTCCTTCGCGCTGCCATACGGCGGAGCATAGGCAAGCTCGAGGTCAGTGAGGTCGTCGACGGTAGCGCCCAGACGCATGGCCGTGGCCAGGACGTCGATGCGCTTGTCCACGCCGTCGTAGCCAGCGGCCTGGGCACCGAGCAACTTGCCCTCGGGGCTGTAGAGTAGTTTGATATGGACTGGCGTGCTCCCTGGGTAGTATCCGGCGTGTGAACCCGGATGGATGGTGACGGACCGGAAGGGGATAGCCAGCTTCGTCAACAGGGCCGAGCTGGCGCCGGTGGCCCCTGCGGCAAGATCGAAGACCTTGACGATGGATGTCCCCTGCGTGCCCCCATAGACATCTTCATGTCCCACAATGTTATTGGCAGCGATACGTGCCTGACGGTTGGCCGGGCCCGCCAGGGGGATGAGCGCCATGCTCTTCGTCACGAAGTGTTCGACCTCGATGACGTCGCCGATGGCGTAGATGTCGGGGTCACTAGTGCGCAGGTGCTCGTCCACCACAATGCCGTAGGTGGGACCGATTGCGAGTCCAGCATGATCGGCGATCCGCGTGTTTGGTCGCACGCCGATGGCGAGGATGACCATGTCCGCGGCAAGCCGCGCTCCACTGGTCAGCGTCACTGTCAGCGTGCCATCCACATTCTTCGCGAACGATTTGACACCATCGCCCAGGCGCAGGTCGACACCGTGGGTCTGTAGTTCCTGATGAGCATAGGCGGCGATGTCGGGGTCGAGGAACGCCAGCACCTGCGGCAGCATCTCGACCAGTGCGACGTCGACCTTCTGTTCCCTCAAGTTCTCGGCGACTTCGACACCGATGAAGCCCCCTCCGACGACGACAGCCTTCCTAGCACCAGCATGAACGGCCTCGATGATGCGATCCATATCGGGGATGGTCCAGAGCGAGTAGATGCCCTCACTGTCAATGCCCGGGATGGGTGGACGCAGGGGAGAACCCCCGGGAGACAGGACTAATCTGTCATACCGGTCAGTCGTCTCGGTGCCGGTGGCGAGGTCCTTCACTATGACCGTGTGTGCCTGCCGATCGATACTGGTCACCTCACTCCCCGTCAGGAAGTCAATATTGAACCTCTCCTTCATCGACGCGGGGGTCTGGACAAGCAACTGGGTACGATCGGAAATGACGTTGCCTATGTGATAGGGAAGCCCGCAATTGGCGAAGCTGATGTATGCTCCCATTTCGTAGACGACGATTTCCGCCTTCTCGTCGAGACGGCGCAGGCGCGCTGCAGCCGAAGCTCCCCCGGCGTTTCCACCAACAATGATGACTCTCACGTATTCCTCCTGTTTTCTTGTGCTATCCGCCTCACAACCTCAAAATCGTCATGCGCGACCGAGATTCCATGAAATCATTCCTAAGAATTTTGCGATCATACGTCAAGAAGTCAATACCACAAATTGACAACGACGTACAGACACCGCAGCACGCTCTTGTATGAAGGGGTCCCTTTTGCCATACTGGTGTCATGACAGAGAACAGCACGGGCAACGCGTTCGTGTACACAGGCCGAGCGTTCTGGGGCCGAGAAGAATCGTTCGCATGACGCACCCTGGCATCGTCTGGCATCCGGAGATGTTCCACGGGCGCGGATGGCGCTCCAGTGGATTCGACGGGTGGTACTTCAAGGTCGTCGACCCCTCCGAGCGACACGTGTGGGCAATCATACCGGGCATCTGGATGGATCGCGATCCGGCCAGGCAGTATTGCTTCATCCAGTTCCTCGACGGACGGACGGGCCGCACGACGATGCACCGCTATCCCACTCAGCAGTTCTGGTCATCGCACGAGCGCTTCGACATCGCGGTCGGCCAAAGCCACTTCAGCCTGACGTCCTTGCACCTGGACATCGACGACCCGGACCTGGACCTGAAGGGAGACCTGCAGTTTTCACAATCGCAAGGGTGGCCGATTCGTCCGTGGGCGCCGGGGGCTATGGGGCCTTTTGCCTTCCTGCCGTTTCTCGAGGGGTATCACGCCATTACGAACGTCGACCCCCGTATCGTCGGTTCTCTCCGCGTCGACGGCGATGAGATCGACTTCACTGGAGGGCGAGCCTATATGGAGAGGGACTGGGGCAGCGCGTTCCCGCGTGCCTGGGTGTGGACACAGTCCAATCACTTCGACGAGGACCATGTTTGCCTGACTGCTTCGATCGCCGACATCCCACTGGCGGGCAGAGTTCTTCGGGGGTTCATCGTCGGGCTTCTGTTCGGGGGTGTGTTCTATCAGTGGACGACATGGAACGGGTCACGACTGGCACACTTCGCGTATGACGACGAGCATGCCGAGTTCACGGTCGTCAACGGGAAACGCGTCCTCGAAGTCTGGAGCGGTGGACGGAGCGCAATGGGTCAGGTGTTTGCACCGCGGGCCGGCGCCATGACGAAGATGCTCGTCGAAGAATTGAACGCTGTCCTCCAGGTCCGCCTGATCGAGAGGCACGTGCACGGAGACATCCTGCTGTTCGAGGGCCGTGGGCGCAATGGCGGGCTCGAGATCAGCGGCCATATGGCTGCTGTAGTGGGGACACCCGAGGTACGCACCGTCCAGGGGCTAGCTCGTCCATAGGGATGTGGCGAAAGTAGCAGGCCTCGATTACCACGAAATCGGACCGCAGCACGCGCGCCTCTTCGGACCCGGAAGAGCTGCTGACCGCGCTTTGGTGATGGTGTAACCTTTGGATCCTCCTGGCCGTACGCAAGATGAACGCACAACACGCACGGACGTGAAATGGAAAGGCACAAGGGTCCATATGCCCGTCCGCAGGGAGGTACCAGATGAAGGGACTGGCCGTTTTTCTCGTAGTTGCTCTCCTACTCATAGGAGGGTTGTATGCGACGGGTGTTTTCTCGGGCAAGCCGTGGTGGGAGCCCAACTCCAGTGATCAGCCGGCCCCCGGCGACGTTATGACCGAGGAAAAGTCTGTCGGAACGCAGGGCGCACAGAGTGCGCGCGTCGAGCTCCGGATGGGTGCGGGCAAGGTGACGGTTCGGGGAGGCGCTTCGGATCTCATGGACGCAACGTTCTCGTACAACGTCCCTACGTGGAAACCCATCGTCGACTACGTCGTGACGAACGACCAGGGAAGCCTGCTGGTGCGTGAACCCAACGGCACCTACTCCTTCGGCGCCAAGTACCGATATGACTGGGACATCCGGCTGAGCAGCTCAACGACGATCGACCTCGAGGTGAAGACTGGGGCCGGGAACGCAAACCTGGACCTCAGCGACATGGTGGTGCGCACCCTGACCGTGGATGCGGGCGCATCCAGCGCAGTGATCACAGGTTCCCCAAAGGCCATGACTTCCATGGACGTGAAGACAGGCGTGGGGTCGGTCAACATCGACCTGACCGGTGACTGGAAGAACAGCGCGACTGTCCATGTCGACGGTGGAGTCGGCAGCATCAAGCTGGTCGTCCCCAGGAACGTCGGGGTCACGGTCGAAGCCAAGCGAGGGATCGGTTCGATCAGCACGCCGGGCTTCACACAGGACGGGAATACGTACCGCAACGCGGCGTATGGGTCCAGTGCCATCACACTGAGCATCAACCTCACGGTCGGCGTGGGCTCGGTGAGCATCACCCAGGAGTAGCAGACACTCATCGCAGGAGATTGGAACGGGGCATGGGGATGTTTCCTGTGCCTCGTTCTGCATGCCGCATGCATGCAGCTCTCGTTCCCGCGCCCCTCCTCTGTCGTTCCCGCGAAGGGGAACCCACTCACTGTCGGTGACTTCACGAACCCGCTATACTGAACCATGAACGTGTGGCAGATAATTGCCACGGCCGTATAGGGGGTCGCATGCTCTTCGATGCTCTGGTGGAAATAGGTCGTGCTCTGAACCAGGCTGGTGCTCACTGGGGCGTCGGCGCATCTGTACTCCTGTACTACCACTGTCTGGTCGAGAAGCCGCACGACATAGATATCATGATCGCTGAGGCAGACGCAGACATGGTTGCTGCAGTCCTTGACGGTATTGGAAGCGAAACGCCCGGTGATCCCGGTAGAAGCCTGTACTCGACCACCCGGTTCCTCGAATACCTGGTCGACGGGACAGAAGTCGACATCATGGCTGGATTCGCCATCAAGCACATAGGGGGTACGTATGTGCTTCCCTTCGACGACTGGTTGGTCGCGACGACAAGGACCGAGAGTGGCGTGACAATCCAATTCATGTCCCTGGAAGACTGGTATGTGATCTATCAGCTCATACCGGGCAGGGAAGCCAAGGTGAAGCTGATCGAAGAGCGTCTGCAGAGCTGTGGCCTTGTCGATCTGTCAGTTCTCGACCGGGCGCTTGCCCGCGAATTGCCCCCGCACGTCCGCGCACGTATTGAGCGGCTGGTGGCATCCTGCAGCCATCCGCAACACTAGAGGTCCGGCCCGATCTTCGGAGAAATGACGATGCTGGACTTCCGCCTTCGCGGGAGTGACGGACCAACCAGAACCACATTGCTGATCAGTAGTGGCGTGACAGAATTGTGTCTCACCGGTTGACTGCAAGACAATTGCGACTATAACAGGAACTAGACGGTAGCCCTGAGACTTCGCGGACAGAGACTGGGCATGCTGCGGGGATCAGGCGTGGATGTATGCAGGGGAGGTGAGAACGGCGTACGAGTTGGAACGGTGAGTGTTCCGGCCTACCATGTCGGCTGGATGAAGTTCGTCGACATTCCTGATGAAGCGTGAGCTTGTGACTCATTCAGATGCTCTGACAAACAGAGAAGGGGAGGATACATGTTTGGCAATATGAAGAGGACTCTTGCACTTGTTCTGGTAGTTGCTATGGCGGTAACGCTCGTTTCCGGTTGCGCTCCGAAACCAAAACCCGTGGTTGCACTAACTCTGTGGGGATCGCAGGACGACCAGGCGATGCTGCAGACGATGGCCGAGTCATTCAAGGCAGCTCATACCACCAAAGACTACACCATCACGCTTGGTGTCTGCGGTGAGGATGTCGCCAAGGATACGGTTCTGAGGGACCTCGACGCAGCTGGCGATGTGTTTGCCTTCGCTAGCGACCAGATTGCCGCGCTGCAGGGCGCAGGAGCGCTGCTGCCGGTCACCATCGACACGGACGCCATCAAGGCAGCCAACTCGCCTGCCTCGGTCACAGCAGCAACGGTCGACGGTCAGCTGATCGCTTATCCATCCTCAGCCGACACGTATTTCCTGTACTATGACAAGAAGTACCTGTCCGACGCGGAGGCGGGTTCCCTCGAGACCATCATGGGCAAGTCTCTGCCGACCGGTGTCATCAACTTCGCCATGAACATGAGCAACGGCTGGTACATCGCCTCGTTCTTCTTTGCCGGCGGATGCAAGCTGTTTGGCCCGAGCGGAGTTGACCCCACGGTCTGTGAGTTCAACAACGCAGGCGGCCTTGCCGCCGGCCAGTACATGATCAAGCTTGCCGCAGACAAGAAGAAGTTTGCGGACTACGGCGCCAACTACGACTCCACAATGTGCCAGAACTTCAAGGACCGCAAGCTTGTGGCGGCCGTTTCCGGAACATGGAACGCCACAAAGGTCCAGGAAGCCCTTGGCACTGACTACGGCGCCACCAAGCTGCCGACCATCAACATCAACGGCAGTGACGTCAACATGGGTTCGTTCGCCAACTTCAAGCTCTACGGCGTGAACTCGCACACGAAGGCCGCTGAGGACGCCATGGCGCTCGCAGAGTGGGTGACCAACAAGGATAACCAGCTGTTGCGGTTCCAGACGCGGAGCTTCGCCCCGACGAACGTGACGATTGACACTTCGACTCTCTCATCGAACCTGGCTGTCGCCGCTGATGCGCTACAGGGCAAGTTCGCTACTCTCCAGGCGTCTATCAAGCAGATGAGCAACTACTGGACACCTGCCGCGGCTCTTGGAACGAGCATTGGCAATGGCAAGACGACTAACGCCACACTCCAGAAGGACCTGGACGCGATGGTCAAGCAGATTCTCGCAGCGCTGCAGTAAGTTCATCGACAAGAAACAATGACAGACACAGCGGCACTGCGCGTGCGCACAATGCACAGCCGTGCCGCTGTGCGTTTGTCCCGCTATGAGCAGCGGTAGACAGCAGGAAAGGCAGGTGCAGCATGGAAGAGAACAGGATAGTATCCCGGTGGTCGGGGCTGCGCAGGTTCTTCGCTGCGCTCAGTAATCAAGCAAATCTCCTGGGCCGCACCTTCCACGATGGGGATGGCAGGACCCGCCTGTCGTTTGTCCTGATGGGCTTTGGAAACCTGGCGCGAGGCCAGGTGGCCAAGGGGCTCTACTATCTCCTGAGTGAAGCCGTGTTTGTCGTCTACATGGTACTCTTCGGCGCACGTTCACTGGCGGGCATCGTGACCCTTGGCACGAAGATGCAGCACATCGAGGCGATTCCGGGTCAGGTGCCGAAGGTGATCCGCGGCGACAACTCCATGCTCATGCTGCTCTATGGCGTCGCGACAGTCCTGCTGGTGGTCTGGTTCATAGCGACCTACTTCTGGAACGTCTCTTCGGCTATGCAGGCACAACGGACCGTGGAGAAAGGAGAGGTGCTTCCGGGTCTCAGAACCGAGGCGCGGGAGTATCTGGATGCGAAGTTCCACGTGACCCTGATGATCCTCCCCGTCGCAGGCCTCGTCCTGTTCACTGTGTTGCCGCTCCTGTTCATGATCCTCATAGCGTTCACCAATTATGATAGCTCGCACCAGCCACCCGGATCGCTGTTTCATTGGACAGGGCTGTACACGTTCAAAGCGCTGTTCTCCAACAGTGGCGTCCTGGGGAACACGTTCTGGCCGGTGCTGGGCTGGACGATCACGTGGGCGGTCATCGCGACGGCGTCCAACTACGTGCTCGGCATGCTGCTCGCCATTCTCATCAACCGGAAGGGCGTGAGGTTCAAGGGTCTCTGGCGGACCGTCTTCGTGACGTCCATCGCAATACCGCAGTTCGTCTCCCTGCTCCTCATGAGAAACATGCTGGACGATTTCGGCCCCATCAATGGGGTCTTGCAGCACCTGGGGCTGACCAGCAAATTCCTCCCGTTTCTGACGAATGCTACGTTCGCAAGGCTCAGTGTCCTGGTCGTCAACCTGTGGGTCGGCATTCCATACAGCATGCTGATCACAAGTGGCATCTTGCTCAGCATCCCAAAGGAACTGTACGAAGCGGCTGCCATTGACGGTGCTTCGCCATTCCGCATGTGGACCAAGATCATCCTGCCCTATGTCGTATTCGTGACCGGCCCGTACCTCATCACGCAGTTCATCGGGAACATCAACAACTTCAACGTCATCTACCTGCTGACGGGCGGTGGACCCAACACTGTCACCTACTACCAGGCGGGCAAGACTGACCTGCTGGTGACGTGGCTGTACAAACTCACAGTGAACACGCGCGACTACAGCTATGCGTCGGCCATCGGCATTTGCGTCTTCATCATCTCTGCCGTCCTTTCGCTTATCGCGTACCGCAACACGAAATCGTACAAGAAAGAGGAGACCTTCCAATGAGCAGACAACCGTTCAGACACGCCAGAGCCCGGCTCGTCGCGGGCAATGCCCTTGCCTATGTCATGCTCGCGGTGCTCTGCGTCATCTGGCTGGTCCCAGTCGCCTGGCTCATCATCATCTCGTTCAGCAAGGGTGTGGCTGGCATCCCCAACTACTTCTGGCCAAAGTACGGGTTCACGCTGCAGAACTACGTCAAGCTGTTCAGGGATTCTGGCGCAGCGTCGGGGTTCTACTTCCCGCGCTGGTTCCTCAACACGTTGTTCGTGGCGGTCTGCTCCTGCGCCCTCACGGCTGTCATGACCCTCTCCGTCGCGTACGCAGTGTCCCGCATGCGCTTTCGTCTGCGCAAGCCATACCTGAACGTTGCACTCATACTCGGCATGTTCCCTGGATTCATGTCCATGATCGCCGTGTACTACATCCTGAAAGCAGTCGGCTTGACCAACACGCTGGTGGCGCTCATCCTCGTGTACTCCGGAGGAGCGGGGCTGGGATTCTACGTAGCAAAGGGCTTCTTCGACGCGATCCCGAAAGAAATGGATGAAGCGGCGATGATCGACGGCGCCACGCGGTCACAGATCTTCTGGCGGATCACCGTGCCCCTGTCCAAGCCCGTCATCGTCTACACGATCCTGACCTCGTTTCTTGCCCCGTGGGCAGACTTCATCTTCGTGAACATGATCATGGGCCCCACTGCCTACAAGAACTACACGGTTGCCTTGGGACTGTTCCGCATGATTGACCGGGAACACATCACGACGTACTTCTCCATGTTCTGCGCGGGCGCTGTGCTCGTGTCGATTCCCATCGTAGTCCTCTTCATCTCCATGCAGAGGTTCTACGTCGAGGGCATCACCGGCGGCTCGGTCAAGGGTTGACCGCATCGCGTGAGCGTCGCCCTCGGGAAGACCTGATGCCTGCCTGGCTCAGTGACGCCGTTTTCTACGAGGTCTATCCCCAGTCGTTCTACGACACGAACGGCGACGGGATCGGCGACATCGACGGGATTGCGTCGAGGCTGGACTACATTCGCGACCTCGGCTGCAACGCGATCTGGATCAACCCCTGCTTCGTCTCACCGTTCAACGACGGCGGCTATGACATTGCCGACTACCGGACCGTGGCGCCCCGGTACGGGACGAACGAGGACCTGTACCGGCTGTTCGCCAGCGCACATGCAGCAGGAATACGCGTCCTGCTCGACCTCGTACCAGGGCACACGTCGGATCAGCATGCATGGTTCCTGCAGAGCGCCCTGCCGTCCAGGAACGCGTACACAAACCGCTACATCTGGACGGATAGCACCTGGACTGTGCCCCGGGACTTCCGGTGCGTCAGTGGCAGGTTCGACCGGGACGCCAACTACGTCGTCAACTTCTTCAGCACGCAGCCAGCGCTCAACTACGGCTTCGGCCGTGTCACGGAAAGCTGGCAGCTGCCCTGCACACACCCTGACTGCCTAGCCACGAGAGACACCATGAAGGACATCATGCGGTTCTGGCTCAACAAGGGATGCGACGGGTTCCGCGTCGACATGGCCGATTCGCTGGTGAAGAACGATGACGACAGGAGGGCCACGGCCGACATCTGGCGCGACGTAAGGGCGATGCTCGATCGGGACTACTCTGAAGCCGTCCTGGTCTCGGAGTGGTCCGACCCTGGGCGCGCGCTAAGGTGCGGGTTCCACGCCGACTTCTACCTGGACCACGAGGACAACGGCTACCACGCTCTGTTCAGGCACGAAGACGCGGCAACCGGCAAACCACTGGGCTTCTTCAGCAGGCAGGGAAACGGGGACATCAGCCTGTTTGTCGCCGACTACCTGAGGCGGTACGAGGACTCGAAGGACTATGGGTACATCAGTTTCATCACCGGCAATCACGACACGCCGAGGATGCGCCGTACCTATGACGAGACTGAACTGAAGCTCGCTTACGCGTTCATCTTTTCGATGCCCGGCGTCCCATTCCTGTACTACGGCGACGAGATCGGCATGCGCTACGTCGAAGGGCTGGTTAGCAAGGAGGGGGGATACGATCGCACGGGCTCGAGGACACCCATGCAGTGGACCAGAGGCCCCAACTGTGGGTTCTCGGATGCTCCCGCAGACAGGCTGTACCTCCCGATGGACGTGAGCCCCGACGCTCCCACGGTCGAGCAGCAGGCGGATGATCCCCAATCACTGCTGAACACGGTGATTCAGGTGATCCGTCTGCGGCATGAGCACGCTGACCTGCAGGCGGATGGGTCCTTTGCCGTGCTGTATGCCCAGAAGGGTGCATATCCCTTTATCTACCGCAGGGGAGGACTCGTCATCGCCGTCAACCCATCCACCCGTCCGGCTGATGCCCCCGTGAACACAATGGGCACCGTCCTGTTCTCGCTCGGAGCATTGCCGGCTCGGTCCGAACACGAGACGAGCATGGCCCCACAGTCCTTTATCATCGTCCAGCCATGAGGTCGCGCCCATGAACAAGAAGCTTTCTGTCGTGATTGCCATCGTCATGGCCTCCACGCTGCTTGTCCCAGGCTGTGCGCGGACCGCCCGGTATGAGTACGAGCAGCCGCTGAACATCGTCGACGACGCGTACCGTACCTGGTACGAGGTCTTTGTCCCCTCGTTCAATGACGCGGACGGGGACGGCACCGGCGACCTGGCGGGGCTGACCGCCAAACTCGACTACCTCAACGACGGGAAGGGCGGCGGCCTGGGCGTGGGCGGCATCTGGCTGATGCCCATCATGCCGTCACCCTCCTACCACAAGTACGACGTCACCGACTACGAGAACGTCGACCCGGCCTATGGTACCCTGGGCGATCTCGAGCAACTGGCTACGGAGTGTCACAAGAGAGGCATGCGCCTCATCATCGACTACGAGCTGAACCATACCTCCTCCCAGCACCCGTGGTTCCTGTCGGCGACAGCTGCCCTTCAGCAGAACCCCGCAAATCCCGCACCGAACCCTTATCTCGGGTACTACAACTTTGTGCGGGGCAGGCCAGCGGTCGGCTATGCCCAGGTTGGCACGACGGACTGGTACTATGAGGACCAGTTCAGTCCGTCGATGCCCGACCTCAATCTCGACAATGCCGGCGTGCGGGCGCAGATCCAGGAGTCCATGTGTTTCTGGTTGAACAAGGGCATCGACGGCTTCCGCCTGGACGGCGTGCTCTACTACTACGGCGGGGGCGGGTCGGGAGACACGGACCGGAACGTGGCGTTCATCGACTGGTTTGCCGACTATTGCCGGACCATCGACCCTGATGCGTACATCGTGGGTGAGGTCTGGAGCAACGCCTCGACCATCGCGGAGTACTACCGGAGTCATGCGTCGAGCTTCTTTGCGTTCCCGTTTGCGCAGGCGACCGGGTTGGTCGCTTCGACGCTGAACGGAACGGGCGCGGACGCGTCCGCTCAGTCATTCTGCAAGGCGACCGCAGCGTGGCAGGGGATGCTGCAGGAGTACGACACGCAGGCGATCGACGCTCCCTTCATCGGCAATCATGACACGGCGCGACCGGCGGGGTTCTTCTCAGGCGACCTCCAGAAGACCAAGATGGCTGGGGGCTTGTACCTCACGATGAGCGGAGGCCCGTTTGTCTACTACGGCGAGGAGCTTGGGATGACCGGTTCGCGCATCGACCAGGACAAGCGTGGACCCATGCAGTGGTCGGAAACGGTGACGGCCGGTATGACGAAGGGGCCTCCGGGGATGGACCCGCCTGCCCGCCTGGTTGCCGCCGAGGACGTTCAGGACAGGGACCCTGCTTCACTGCTCAACTACTACCGCCGCGCCATGCGTCTGCGGAACGAGAACCCTGAAATTGCTCGTGGCACTGTGTCTGTGCTGGGCGGGATCGCGGACCCGGAGGTCTGTGCAGTCGCCAGGACTTGGAATGGATCCCGCATCAGCCTGGTGATCAATACGTCCAATGAGGCGAAGGTGGTCGAGTTCAGCAGGACGGCGAACCAGTACACAGGCATCCGTGGGTACCTGTCGACGACGGGTTCCGCTGTGACCCTGCGGGGGGACCAGCTCACGCTGCCTCCCATGTCCATCGCGGTGCTGAAATGAACCGGGCACCCGAGCGAGCCACGGACGTCGGGGTGGTGCTCGACATCCTCCACAGCAAGACGGCTACGTGCGAGGCTGGCTCGTTTCTCCCGGAACGCTGGAAGCACGCCGCGTACCAGGGCGGCACTGCCTGTCCCTTCTCGGCAACCCGGGGAACTTCGTGAAGCAGGAGAAGCTCCTGCCCCATGGGAGCTTGACGATGCTCTGCTATCATAACTCGGCTCACGCCCAACTTGTCGTCGCAAGAAATCGCTTGCTGACGACGAATCTGTCGTTCAGCCCTGCGCCGGAGCACCCTGCAGCGATGCCCGTCGGAAAGGAAGCTGAGATCGTGCATGATACACCAAGTCCGCGCAGTTGGTTGGTCTCTACAGCTGATAGTGTTCTGCTCAGGTCGTCCGAAGTTGTAGTCATGGAAATCGGAACGTAACGGAGGTCTGCAATGAACGAACGAATACCTAGAGCAGCCTACTTCTGCATGGAGTTCGGGCTGCATGAGAAGCTCCACATCTATGCTGGGGGTCTGGGCATCCTGGCGGGTGACATCCTGAAAGCCGCGGCGGATGACCATCGTCCCATGGTAGGCATCGGCATCCTGTGGCGGCAGGACTACACAGAACAATTCATCGATGAGTATGACCGACCGTACGACAGCTATCATGAATATCGATACGACTGCCTCGAGGACACGGGGGTCGTTGTCACCATACCCATCGAGGACCTGCAGGTGCGGGCAAGGGTGTGGAAATGCACAGCCTTCGGCAATGTGCCGTTGTTTCTGCTCGACACCTACCTGCCGGACAACCCAGGCTGGAACTTGACGGCACAGTTGTATGGCGGGTTTGAGGAGGAACGCGTCGCCCAGGAGATGATCCTCGGCATCGGCGGCGTCCGTGCCCTGCAGGCGCTAGGTATCGCGGTGGATATCTACCACTTCAACGACAGCCATGCTGTGTTCGCCGGCGTCGAATTGATCCGTCAGCAAGTGGCGAATGGCGTACCGTTCCTGGACGCACTCTGGTCCGTGAAACAACACATTGTGTTCACGACTCATACCCCGGTGTCTGCCGGCAACGAGGTGCACTCCCACCGCATGCTGCAGTACATCAACGCCTACGATGGACTCACGCATGACCAGATCGCTACCCTTGGCGGCGACCCGTTCAGTATGACTGCCGCGGGAATCCGTCTGTCCAAGAGGGCCAACGCCGTATCGCAGCTGCATGGACACACGGCGCGCGAGATGTGGAAGAACATTCCCGGAGGCTCGGATATCCTTTCTATCACGAACGGCGTCCACAATGGTACCTGGCAGGACGACAGTATTCGCCAGGCCCATGCATCCCGCGGTGACCTGTGGGCGCCACACATGACACTCAAGCGTGCCATGATCGATAGTATCGAGCAGCGCAATGGGGTGAGTTTCGGCGAGAACGTTCTCACGATTGGATTTGCCCGCCGCGCCACGCCGTACAAGCGCAGCGATCTCATTTTTTCGGACCGGCAGATCATTGGCGACCTGCTGCGCAACCACAAGGTGCAGATTGTCCTCGCGGGCAAGGCTCACCCAAACGACATGGGGGGGAAAGCGACCATCACCAACATCGTGCGTATTGCCAAAGAATATCCCGACAGTGTCGTCTTCCTCCAGGACTATGACATGGCCATCTGCAAGATGCTGACACGCGGGTGCGACATCTGGCTCAACAACCCGGTGCGGCCCATGGAAGCAAGTGGCACGTCAGGCATGAAGGCGGCGATGAACGGCGTGCTCAATCTGAGTACGCTCGACGGCTGGTGGCCCGAGGGCTGCAAACACGGCGTCAACGGATGGCAGTTCGGCGGCGGATATGAGGGGAACGACTGCAACAGCATCGATTGCGCCTCGCTCTACGATGTGCTGAGGAACGACGTCATCCCCACTTATGAGAACAAGCGGGACGCATGGATCGCCATGATGCATGCCAGCATCGACATGGCACAATGGCAGTTCTCCGCAGCACGCATGCTGCAGGACTACTACGAGAAGATGTACGCCTGACGAGGTCGCTCACAACATATTTGCCACACAGCGCAGGGAGGGGCCAACGTGGCCCCTCCCTGCAGTTCGTCTACGCCGGTTCCAGGACGGGGAGCGTTTGCTGTCCGGAGAGCTCGAGGAAGACGGCGCTCCAGGTGATATCGACGGTGGGGATGGCCCAGGCGAGCCCTGCGCCCAGGCACAGGGCTCCCAGGATGACGACGCCGAGGGATGCGAGACAAAGTCCGAACAGCTCTCCCTTGTGTCCGTCCGTCGCGGCGGCGCTCATCTGCAGCGCCTCGATGGGGCCTGCGCCCTGCGTCACCATGTAGTGCCCGTACAGGCAGTAGCGGAGTCCCCAGATGATGCCGGGGACCACCAGCAGGATCATGCCGACGCCGACAATGAGGCCGTACAGCAGTGTCCCCAGGATGAAGCGTGCCACGTTCTCCCATCTGAGGAAGAAGTCCCCCATGGTCACGTCTTCATCACGTGCAGCCTTCACCGAGCCTTGGATGATGCCCATCCGGATCCACATGGAGACAATGTAGCCCACGATCCCCAGGACAGTCGCCGTGATGACGATGCCCCGGGGTCTCCGGTCCCATATTGTGCCCCCAAAGCTGCAGGCTCCGGCTGCCTCCAGCATCCACACGCCACGTCACTGCTCCGTCCAGGACCCACTGCAGAAGGACCACGGGCAGGAATGCCCAGGCCCACAGACGTGCCTTGTTCCACCCTGCTTGTATCCACTGACGGATCATTGTTCACGGCTCCTTGTTCCGACTTGCAGCGCGGCTCGCATCCACGCCACACCATGGTGTACAGTGATCGGTCCTCAAAGGTAACGTCTTGCTCCGTTCCACCGTTCCCGCACACATGGGGAACACACTCGGACAATGCGCGCTGGATGCGCGACAGGCTAGCCCGCGAGAACGCCCCGGGCGAACTCCTCTGCACCAGTCAGGTCCTGGGTGTCAGGGTGATGTCGATTGAACAGCACGAACTTGCCCAGGCAGAAGTAGCACTTTTCGGTCACAGCGATCCCTCGCTGGGCGACAAGGTTCCTCATGATGCCGACGGCCAGATCCTTGTGCTCCTCAAAGCCGGTACTGAACACTGTTACCTTCTTGATGAGCGCACGGTCGAGCCCTTCGATGAACTTCTTCACCGATGCGTCGATGTCATTGCCGTGCACTGCCGCTCCCAGGAACAGCATGTCCACCGGCTCGTTAATTGTCGCCGCGCTCACCGGCTCTGCTGTGCAGCCCACTGCGTTCGCAATGGCCTCTGCCACCTTCTTCGTGTTGCCTGTCGTAGACTGGTACACCACTCTAGTACGCATGATACCTCCGTTGACTACGTTCTCGTCTGGCTCCATCGGGAGCCCCAAGTACCACAAGGCTCCCCTCAAGCCCCATATCGGGTAGTCTATAGTTGTCTTCCGCAGAAACCAGAGCCGGGAGGGTTACGTGCAGCGGGCGTTCGCTGCGTGCCTTACGGTATCGAGTTGACAACCTCGATTGCGAGCAGGCCGGAGGAACTTCTGCGCCAGCTATCAAGTCATAGTGAGGAAACCTCTGGATGCGTTCGCCGCTTCGAGATCGCCCAGAGGGACGGGAGGCACGATGAGAAGAGCGGTGGTTATCATGGCATTGATTGCGATTGCGTTCTCGCTGACTGCATGCAGGGGTCCCGAGCCCGTGAGCTTCGAGGAGCTGTTCTCTCCCTACAACCCCGTCGGACATGTTCGCACATCGGACGTCGAGAGTATCCGGATGGGAACGACCTATCGGGAGATCATCACGCGCCTCGGCGCCACGCGGGACGTTGGGAGCGGCTTGCATGTGGCGCAGTATGTAGTGGATGAGAAGCTGGACTTGTATCTCTCCTTTGCAGACCCGAGCGACACCTGCACACAGGGTGGCAGAGGGCTCTTGAACACGATGACCTTCGGGGAGCTGCTCTCGTACGACAACGCGATTGCACACATACGTGCATCCGACGTCGACAGCATCCCAAGGGGACTGACGTACTGGGAAATCATTACCAGGCTTGGCAAGACGCGAGACATGGGAAGCGGCCTGCATATTGCACAGTATGTGGTGGATGAGAAGCAGAATCTGTACATCGGTTTTGCCGACATGAACGAGGTCTGCCCGAAGAGTGGGTCAGAGCTGCTCCAGAATGCCCAGCCCATCGTCGACGAGAGAGGTACGATCGGCATCAGGGGCGTCGTGACGGATATTGTCCGGGGAAAGGATGGCATCACGATGCTCGTGGAAGGCAAGCTGGAACATGATACGTCGTTCGACAAGGCCAGCGTCACGGTGAACATGAATTCTACGGTACTGCGTGACAGCACTCCTGTTACAGGCCTGTTCGCATTCTCGGAGATCAAGAAGGGCGACACGGTTGAGGTCACGTTCAACGGGCCAGTCGCCGAGAGCCACCCCGTTCAGGGTGTGGCAGCAACCGTTCATATCGTGACTGCACCGTAGCGCAGCTGTCAGCCCTGTTCAGGAAATAGGGGCAGCGTTGAGCATATGCGCCTTTGACGTAGACTGGGCTCAATTCGCCAGATTGCCGGAGGCCGCACATGGAAGACCACGAACACATGCATCACGATATGAACGACGACGCACATGCCATGCATCAGGAGGGCCATGACCCTGCCATGCATGCAGAGACGGCGCATGCGGGGCATGACATGCCTGCTGGCCACACAGGTCACGACGAGCAACAGGGATACAACCACCACTCTCACATGATCCGTGACTTCCAGACCCGATTCGTGGTCTGTCTCGTGTTGACTGTCCCGGTCCTGCTCCTGTCGGAGCCTGTGCAGATGCTGTTGCGACTGGGCATGAAGCTGCAGTTCCCCGGTTCGACGTGGATGCTGTTCGCGTTGTCAGCGTTCATCTATGTGTACGGTGGCATGCCCTTCCTCAAGGGGATGGTTGAAGAATTCAAGCCCAGGACTCCCGGCATGATGACACTCATCGCGATGGCAATTTCGGTCGCCTTTGTCTACAGCGCCGCCGTCTCACTGGGTCTCCAGGGCATGGTCTTCTACTGGGAGCTGGCGACGCTGATCGACATCATGCTCCTTGGTCACTGGCTGGAGATGAAGTCCGTGATGGGGGCCTCCCGCGCCCTTGAGAGCCTGGCACGTCTGATGCCCTCTGATGCACATGTCATCATGCCCGACGGCACGGTCATGGACCACCCGGTTGGCCACCTTGCGGCTGGGGACCGAGTGCTGGTCAAGCCTGGTGAGAAAGTCCCCGTCGATGGTCGTGTCGAGGGTGGAGCCTCGAGCGTGAACGAGGCCATGCTGACCGGGGAATCGCGTCCGGTAGACAAGAAGCCAGGTGATGCTGTCATCGGCGGTGCAATCAACGGCGAAGGCGCTCTGACGGTCGTCAACGAGAAGGTCGGCAGCGACACCTATCTGTCTCAGGTCATCGAACTGGTCCGCCGCGCTCAGGAATCGCGGTCCAAAACACAGGCGCTTGCTGACCGGGCAGCGCTCTGGCTGACCATCATCGCCCTTAGCGCCGGCACATTGACGCTGGTCACATGGCTGCTGCCCGGCAAGGGTCTCGCGTTCGCTCTAGAACGCATGGTCACGGTCATGGTGACGACATGCCCACAC
>JAPLGK010000215.1 GCA_026390195.1 Caldisericota bacterium | reverse complement strand
GCAAATCGATGCGCTCCGGCGCGGCGTCGACATTGTTGTCGCCTGCCCTGGCCGTTTGCTGGACCATGTCACCCAAGGTACGGTCGACCTTACCAAGATGCAGGTCCTCGTCCTCGACGAAGCGGACATGATGCTCGACATGGGCTTCCTGCCCGATGTTCGCCGCATCATCAAGAACCTCCCTGCTCAGCGCCAGAACCTGCTGTTCAGCGCCACCATGCCGGAGGACATTCGCCATCTGGCCGACGCTATCCTGCGTGACCCTGTGACGATCCAGATCGGCCACTCCGCTCCGGTAGAGACGGTTTCACATGCTCTCTACCCGGTACCGCAGCACCTCAAGACGCCGCTGCTCATCGAGTTGCTGAAGCACACCGATACAGAATCAGTCCTGATTTTCACCCGCACCAAGCACCGTGCCAAGAAGCTCGGCGAGAAGCTGGCCAAGGAAGGCCACCGCGTGACGTCGCTGCAGGGAAATCTGTCACAACGCGCGCGTCAGGAAGCATTGGGCGGCTTTCGCGACGGCACCTACAAGGTGCTGGTCGCTACTGATATCGCGGCCCGCGGCATCGATGTGACTCAGATCTCGCACGTCATCAACTATGACATCCCGGACACGACAGACGCCTACACCCATCGCATCGGGCGTACCGGCCGAGCTCTTCGTTCGGGAGATGCGTTCACCCTGATCACTGAGGAAGACACGATCCTGGTCCGTGATATCGAGAAGGTTTTGGGAACGCCCATCGAGCGGCGTACCCTCTCCGGCTTCGACTACAAGGCCCCGGCTCCAAGACGCGAAACTGAGTTTGCCTGGGACCCCAGATCCAGTATGGGTTCCAGCCGCCCTCAGCGTTCGGCAGGCCGTGACAATCGGTCCGTTTCAGCACCGAAACATCATGAAAACAGCGTGAATCCGCCAAAGAACTTGAATCATCGGTCAGAGACAAGAAGACCAGCCAATATCCGGACCTCTTGACAGCGTTTGCAGAGAAGTGATATAATATGGATGTGATAGCGCCAAACGTTATCACATGCCCTCCTTCGCAGGGGCCCCGTCTGGGGCCCCTCGCTTTTTCCCCGCCGCTTGTACCTGTTCCGGTACGCTATTCGCGAATCGTCTGCCCCAGCGTCGGCACATCCACGAGGACGAAGTCCGAGTGGTCGATCGCCCCAACCATGAACTCGGGCTCGTCCGCTATGCGCGCCTGGTCCCCTGCCTCATAGTCGACCCCATTGACAGTCAGAGCGCCGCGGGTCAGGTAGAGAAATGCGCAACGGTCCGGGATCATCCGGTATTCGATCATCTGGTAGGGTTCGAGGGAGCCGACGAAAACCGTCGCGTCCGCGTTCATCGGAATTGCCCCTGCCTTGTTCTGACCGGAGGCGACTGCGACCAGCTCGTTAGGAGGAGGAAGGGCCCCAAATGCAGCCTCAGCATGAGCCGGCATCAGTCCCGGCGCCCGCGGAAATATCCCCACCTGATATAAATGAGCCTGCGCCGGGCATTCATTCATCTCTGCGTGACGGACGCCGCTCCCGGAAGACAGGACCTGCACATCGCCTGG
>JAPLGK010000162.1 GCA_026390195.1 Caldisericota bacterium | reverse complement strand
CTATGATTGCGCTGTAGTGGACAAAAACGTCCTTCTCGCCGTCATCACGAGTGATGAAGCCATAGCCCTTCTCTGCGTTGAACCACTTTACCTTCCCTGTAAGCACCGATGACCTCCATACACAATTCTGGCATGTCCTATCTTGCCACTAAGAAGTATACAATTCCAAGAAAATCGCGTCAATACCCTTGAGGCAACGTGAAACAGTCCGCCTGGTCGCGTCGCCCGCTATCTCACCTCAACTCTTGTGGCAAGCAGAGCAATGCTGCATATACTCTTTTTCTACAGAGAATGTTCCGCCAGGAGGAAGCCCATGCAAGTCGCAGGAAGACAGCTCCAGGTCCTGGTCACGTACTACTCCTCTGCCGGCCACACACGGACCATCGCCGAACATGTCGCCAAGGCAACGCAGGCCGATCTGGAGGAACTCCGGGCAGTCGGCGAGCCCTTGGGGACAGGAGCACGGCACTATTTATGGGCACTGCGCCATTTGCTGCTGTCGCAGAAGCCTCCGCTGGTCCCTGTCGAACACGACGCTTCAACCTATGACCTCATCATTCTGGGCAGTCCCGTCTGGCTCGGCACGTTCAGTCCCGTTCTTCGAAGCTACATCCGGACAGCTCCTCTCGCACGCAAGCACATCGCACTCTTCTGCAGTTATCGCAACTCTCCAGGACCCGCATTCAAACATGTCACCCGTATGCTGAGCACATCGACCGTCATGGCGGACACTCTCAGTCTTCTCGACCCCGTTGCAGCGGGACCGAGCAGCATCACCATACGGGCTCAGCGCTGGGCGCACGAGCTCGAGCTTTCCCTGGTTGCACAGGCGGAAACCATGCTGTAACTTGACCGGCCTGCCTGCCGTATACGAGGTGAACGGTGCATGACCCAGCTCGCCCCTTATCACGGGCCTGAGCCCGGGTCTTCCTGCAGCCGGCACAAGGGGGTACGAGATGAACAACAATGAACAGCATGAACGTAACACGAGAGCCCTTGGACTCTTGCTTCTAGCCGTGGGCGCCTGGATCCTGGTCGCCAGATTCATCCACATCGACCTGGGATCCTGGCTGTGGCCCTTCTGGGTCATCGTCCCCGGCGGACTCATCATGGCTCTCGGCTTCCGTGATATGCACCGTAGCAACGAAGGCCTGGTGACCTTTGGCAGCATCGTCGCCGTAACGGGCATCATCCTCTTCGTCCAGAACATCACGGGGCAATGGCAGAGCTGGGCATATGCGTGGGCTCTTCTGTTTCCGGGCAGTATTGGTCTCGGTCAGTACCTGTGGGGCAAGCGTACGGGCGACGCAGCGGCAGCACGCTCTGCCGAGAAGACGATACGGGTCGCGGTCGTCCTCTTTGTTGCGTTTGGCATCTTCTTCGAAGTCGTGCTCGGGATTGGGGGCTTGCGGCTTGGCATGGCCGGACGAATCGTGGTGCCGGTGCTCCTCATCGTAGCGGGTGTCGCCCTCTATGTGACGTCAGCGACCGGCGGACGCGGCAGCTATTCTCAGCCGCCGGCTCCTCCGCAGGTCACGTCCACCCCGCCACAGCCCCCTGTCCAGCAGGCCGACTTCCAGGACGACATCGCCCGGCGCCCCTAGAACGCCAGACCTATCCGTTCCTCCGCCCGGCCGTAGTGTGGCCGGGCTTTCTTCCGGGAGTCCGGTGTCTCCTGTACCGTGAATGCAGACTGCCCCCAACGTTGCAGGATATGCCCCAGGACCTAATTGACAGTCGTGGGGGCTGTTCCTATAGTGAGAGGCATTCATCCTGCTGGACATCGAGGTACCGATGACGCGACGCCTTCCTGCCCGAACGCTGACGACGACCGGTCTGCTGCTGGGCGTGGGCCTGCTGCTGCCCACAGTGTTTCACTCCCTGTTCGGAGTGGCGGGCGGCAGGACGTTCCTGCCGATGCATTATGCCGTCCTGCTGGGTGGACTGCTGCTGGGCCCCATTGCAGGGGCGTTCCTCGGCATCGCCACCCCTTTGCTCAGCGCGCTCATGACGGGCATGCCCGCGGTCGCGATCCTGCCACCCATGATCGTCGAGCTGGCCGTCTACGGTCTGGTCGCCGGGTTGGCCCGTCGTCGTTGGAGACTCGTGCCCCTGTGGTCGCTCCTTCTCGCCATGGCGGCGGGCAGAATCGCACTGGGCCTCGCAGTCACCCTGCTGGGACCGTCCATCGGCCTGAAGGCTGAACCTGTCGCCTACGTCCTTGCCGGCATCGTCACGGGCCTTCCCGGCATCGCCGCGCAGATCGTGGTCATCCCACTTCTTCTCGCGCGCGGACGCCTCGAGCGGTCGATTGCGGAACGCTGACGGGATCCGCGCCTCCACAGAGGTTTCACAATATCCACGATGCATCCGTTATGCTGAAGAGGAATTGACCTTCCAAGGAGGAGACATATGTACGAAGTAGTATTGCTCCGGCACGGTGAGAGCACATGGAACAAAGAGAACCGGTTTACCGGATGGACCGACGTCGACCTGTCCGAGAAGGGAGTCGCCGAGGCGCACGACGCAGGCAGACTCCTGAAGGAGAGCGGGTTCACCTTCGACCTGGCATACACCTCGGTCCTCACCCGGGCCATCCGCACGCTGTGGATCGTCCTCGACGAGATGGACCTCATGTGGGTCCCGGAGGTGCGCAGCTGGCGGCTCAACGAGCGTCACTATGGAGCCCTGCAGGGACTTAACAAGGCTGAGACAGCCGAGAAGTACGGTGAGGTCCAGGTCAAGCTGTGGCGGCGCAGCTACATCACTCAGCCGCCTGCTCTCCTGAAGACCGATGACCGCTGGCCGGGACACGACCCCCGCTACGCGGACGTGCCCGAGGCAGACCTGCCGCTGACCGAGTGCCTCAAGGACACCGTTGCACGGTTCGTCCCGTACTGGGAGGAGACGATCGCGCCCTCTGTGAAGGCTGGCCGGAAGGTTATCGTCGCTGCACACGGCAACTCGATCCGCGCCCTCGTGAAGTACCTCGACGGCATCAGCGACGACGATATCACCGAATTGAATATCCCGACGGGCATCCCGCTCGTGTACCAGCTGGACGAGCATCTCAAGCCGGTCAGCCACACCTACCTCGGCGACCCCGAGGCCGCTGCACGGGCGGCTGCTGCCGTGGCAAATCAGGCAAAGGGCACGTAACCAAGCCGGCGTCTGCTCTGGTGCAACGACCGTGCGTCATGGTCCAGGCGCCAACGAAGGCTGCTGTCCCCCCAATATTGTGAAGACGAGGGGGGACTTCGTGAGGCGATAGGACGTCTGACTGAGGTTGCATAGATGGCTTCACATGGCATGTTCGTTGACCGGCACCATCGAAACAGACTTTCAACAGACGCCTGGAGGCGATTTCAGTGAACAGGAGAACAAGTACAGCAGTTGTTGTTTCGGTCGCTATTATTCTTGCAGTGGTGATCGTGACGACCATTGCCAAATCCAATCGACGCGCCATCATGACGCAGCCGCAGGACCTTTCGCAGATCACGATGATCGATGGCAAAACCGGATGGGCATTGACCAAGGACGACCAGATCTTCAGGACTGGCGACGGCGGAGCTATGTGGACCGACATTTCCATCTTTCAAGCGCCCCTGCCTGGAGATACCCTCCCGACGGTCGGTACCTGCTTTTTTGACGAGCAAACGGCGTTCGTCGCTGTCACCAGTGGCACCAATAGCGACCAGCGCGTTACCGTCTACTGCACGACTGACCAGGGAAAGACCTGGAATCCAGTCCAACTGCCCATGAAGCTGGATTGGGAAGAGAACGACCTCGGTGGCATCAAGGTCAGCTTCGCCGATGCGTCGAATGGCTACCTCATGCTCACGGGAACGCCCGGGGCTGGACAGATGGCAAAGTCGCTGTACCGGACCGTCGATGGCGGCAAGACCTTCTCCTTCGTCAGAGATATCACCGGCATGACGGATGCAACAGGAACGCTGACCGGGGTGGCGGGCTATCCGACGGGCATGACGTTCTCCACGCCCGAAACCGGATTTGTGACATGCTCCTATGGTGCGTACACGTATGTGCTGACGTTCAAGACAACGGACGGCGGCCGAACGTGGAAACTATGGTCATTGCCTGTTCCTGCGGCATATGAGAGCTTGTCCCCTTCAAATGATTACTACGCCGACGCCTATCCTCCGGTGTTCTTTGGACAACAGAAGAATAATGGTGTTGTCATGCTGGATTTTGTGCAGGATGGTAAGCACGTGATGCAGTCGTACCGCACCACCGACGGTGGCGGCACCTGGACGTTGGCCCCCGCCTCGAATAATCCGGATGTCAGGACCTATTCTTTCACCGATGCCACGACCGGCTGGGGACTCGACGGACAAGGCAAGATCTTTACAACAACGGATGGCGGAGCGACATGGGCGGCAATAGCCGCCACCGTGAAGTAGCCGGCGTACTGTCTGCCACTCGAACGACCTGACTGCAGGAAGACCCCCGCGACACACGCAAGGGGGTTTCGATGTCGCGCCCCCTTCTGGTTGTCAGCGGGCTGCTCACACTTTGCCCTTCATGGATTGAAGGACCAGAGTCCTGGCATTTCGTGCCCGGAAACCCGCATCATTTCTTAGGGGGCCAGAAATACCAGGACTTTCCCCTTCGTGATTCCTTTCCGCATGCCCGACCATAGTCGCGGAAGCCGCAAGGTCGGAAACATGAGTCGATGACTACTGTCATCGCGAATGGGCGATTTCGGGGTTGAATCGCCCACATAGGAGGTCAATCGGCAGTTCTTGGTCCCAATGCTCCAGATCCTAACCCCATCGTTCGTGTTCCGCTGCGCGCCCGAACGTAGATGAGACAAACGGTTCGGCTAGTAGAAAGCGACCAATGAATCGTAGCTCGGTAATCAGTATCCCGAGACTAGGTTAGCACGCTGACGGAACGCAAGTCAGCCTCTCCAGCAATGACCCCAATCCTTCACCCTCTTTCCCCGACTCCCCAATCATGAATGAGCCGTGAGGAGTTCTCGCCATCGCTTTTCAGCAGATAACTCCATGTGAGTTTTCCATCACCTAGTCCTGACCCTCCTCCATCGCCGTTCTTGAATTTGATATCAAACAGTATGTCAAATACCCCCGTGTTCTCTTCACTCGATCCTATCTCGTTCACGCCCAACAGCTTTACGTGCTCAGGCTTGTCAAATTCCCACGTTATGCCTTTTCTGTCTGGAGTCATGCGTTTCTCCAATTCGGTGACGCTCTTCTCATTCCAATACGTGAAGTATTCTCTGACCACTTGTTCAGCAGCGCCGAACTGTTTGTGTTGATGGGCGGGGTCTCCGGGGTCGACGTCCTGCATCCCGCCATCAGAGTAACGATCAGCAGGATGCTCAGGAACGTAGCGATCATTGAAGAGAGTCGTGATGTTGTGCTTTTCATGTAGTATGCTTCCACCACGTTCTTTCAACGAGATTGGTGGACTGGAACCCGGTCGCCAGCGCCGTCAGCGCGCCGTATCGGTACGGCGTCGCAGCGGAGATCATTCTTTCCACCACAAGTGTAACGCGGTGGAGATGTATATGCTAGCTCGCAAGGTGGAAGGTCCGAAATGCCAGAACTATTTTCCACCAAATGCCAGCACTTCTTTGCATATGACACTACTTCTTTCGTTTGTTCCACCACCACTCCAACTCCACCTCTTGACGTCATGTAACGTTTGACATACTGTAACGACAGTTACATGTATCAAGCGAGAGGTGGAGTGTATGGAAAGTGCAAGTGAAGTGAACACGCCTGTGGAGACGAGCCCGGACAGACCACAGCGCAAGTTCTTTGGGCTGAGTCAGAACGTTTTCGTCTTTGGCTTTGTCTCGTTGCTAACGGATTTCAGCAGTGAGGTGACCGTCAAGACGCTGCCGCTGTTTCTGGCCAACGCGCTCGGCGTCAAGCCGGCGATCATCGGGTTCATCGAGGGACTGGCGGAGACGACGGCCACGATTCTGAAGTGGGTCTTCGGCTGGCTGTCCGACAGGATGAAGAAGCGCAAATGGCTGGCGTTCAGCGGCTACGCCATCTCCAATGTCACGAAGCCGCTGCTGTATTTCGTCAGCTCATGGCCCTTCGCTGCATTCCTGCGGTTTGCCGACCGCACGGGCAAGGGAGTCCGTTCGTCCCCCAAGGATGCCCTGCTGGCCGACTCGTCTGAGAAAAAGAAGCTCGGCCGCTCCTTCGGGTACGGCCGCTCGATGGACACGCTCGGGTCCGTCTTTGGCATGCTGGCTGCGGCCGGCATGGTTGCTGCCAGCGGCTCTGCCGTGGCGATGACGTTGACACGGTCGGTCTATCAGAAACTGATCATCATGGTGAGCATTCCCGCCGTTCTGGCGCTTCCCCTGATCGCCGCTTTCGTGCGTGAAAACGCGCCGCGCACTGCGAATCCGAGGACCCTGAACCTGTCGCTGAAGGGGTTCGAGTGGCGCTTCAAGGCATTCCTGGTCATCATGATCGTGTTCACACTGGGCAACAGCAGCGACGCCTTCCTCATGCTCAAGGCTCAGAGGGCCGGTCTGGATATCGTGCAGATCTTCCTGATGCTGGCCATGTGGAAGGGCGTGACGTCGGCGCTGTCCATCCCCGCGGGCATCGTGTCGGACCGCATCGGGCGCAACCGCGTCATCCGCGCTGGCTGGATGGTGTATGCCCTCGTCTACCTGGGCTTCGGGTTCGCCACGCAGGGATGGCAGATTTGGGCACTGTATGCTCTGTATGGTGTCTATTACGCCATGACGGATGGTGTCGCAAGCGCGCTGGTCGCCGACCTGGTTCCGCAGTCCGAGAAGCGCGGTACCGCCTTCGGCCTTTACAACGCAGCCGTTGGCGTCAGCGCCCTGCCCGCCAGTCTGATCGCGGGCATCCTGTGGGAACGCATCAACCCGAGCGCGCCATTCGTCTTCGGGTCTATCCTCGCGTTTGTGGCCATGATCGCCCTCACGGTTCTAATGCGGGCTTCAACTCGCGCGAAGCCGATGGTCGCAGCATGAAGACCTGGCTGGCTATCACGTACAAGGTTCCCGCAGAGCCCTCGCGCACGCGCGTGTATCTGTGGCGGAAACTGAAGGAGCTGGGCGCAGTCTACGTCCAGCAGGGGGCCGCCGTCCTGCCGATGACCGAGACCCTTCTCGCACAGGTGCTCGCTCTCAAAGCAGAGGTGGTCTCCGGTGGGGGCGAGGTGCTTGTGGGTAGGATGGAGTTCGTCGACAAAGGAGACGATGCCCGCGTGATTGCTGCCTTTCAACTTCAGCGTGACGGTGACTACGACGAGATCGTGGAACAGTGCGAACGCCTGGTATATGAGTTGGACCGAGAGACCGAGAAGGAGAAGTTCACGTACGCCGAGATTGAGGAGAACGAGACCGAGCTGACGCGGATTCACAAGTGGATGGAGCGTATCGTCGCGCGGGACTGGTTTGCGGCATCTGGTCACACGCGCGCACAGCAGCGAATCGAAGATGCTGAGAAGCGCTCAACAACATACACGGAAGAAGTCGAGCGGCGCGAGGGTCATGCCGTCGACATTGACCTTCCACACGACAAACGCTCCTGAACGGCAGACGGCAGGAAATGCAGAAGCCCCGGCCAAATGAGGCCGGGGCTTTACTGTTGTCACTGTTCGGCACATCTACTTCTCGCAGTAGCCGCCGTTTGCCACCCACGCGTCATACCCGCCTACTAGGCGGTTGATAACAGTGAAGGAGCTTGCCAGCAACATGTTGGCCGCCTTCTTGCTGGTTTCCTCATCGTGCGCATACACGACGTAGTGCTTGCTGGCACTGAGCGTGAAGTTGCCGGTGATGATCTCCTGGAGCTTGTCCAGCGGCGTGTCGAGTGCGCCCACGATGCGCCCCTCAGCCCACTTGCCAGATGCGTCGATGATGACAAGGTCACGGTCCGTCTGGATGAGTTCTTCGACCTTGTTGGCATCGACCTCGACGATGGTGTGGTTAGTGTCAGCCGAGGGTTCCGCTGTCGAGGGGGTCGTGGAACTCTTGGAGGCGCTGCACCCTGCGACGCCAACGACGAGAAGGAACAGCAAGACCGCCGCAATCAACCTCTTCATCCTCATGTCCCTCTCCCCGATAACTAGTGTGTGGTATCTGCTGTGCAATCAACCAGGGCCGAGGTGCACTCCCCTCGTATCCCCTACCGGCAGAATAGAGTTTCGCGGGGTTCGTACAAGAGGAACCGTGAAAGTGAAGCTCATCCGGAACGTCCCATTCACATCAGCGAGAGCGGAAAGCACACCGCCGCGGGAGCTACGTGCGCGAGAACCCCGTGGGGCCGATAAGGTCCCCCAGCTTCCAGTACTGGCCGCTCACGTAGCAGACTGGGTCCAGGACACGACCACCTGCTTGGCCCCGTTCGTCCGCGTGCACTGCGACGACCTCGCCGATGAACAGGTCGTGGCTGCCGAGGTGCAGGGTCTGGCGCACGACACACTCGATGTTGATGGGGCACTCCGCCACCAGAGGCACGGCTGTGGCCGTTCCCACTTCCCGGGTAAGGGCGCTCAGCTCCCACTTGTCGGTATCCTTGCCAGACACCCCACCGCAGAGGTCGAGGGCGCGCGCATGGGTGGCGTCTGCCACGTTGACGACGAAGGCACCCCCCTCGACGATGAAGTGATGCAGCCAGCGTTCCGGACGGACGCCGATGCCGATCATCGGGGGTTCGGAGCACAGCGTGCCGACCCAGGCGAGAGTCGTGACGTCAGATGATTCCATCGTGCCTGCCGTGACGAGGACGGCTGGGACGGGGGTGAGTGCTGTCGACGGTGCTGTGACAAGTTTGGCCATGTTGCCTCCTGAGCGGTCTGGCAGAGGCGCACCGGACTCGTGTTTCCAGTATAGTGGGACATGGTTGCGTTGAAATGCCCAGTGCGTAGAATAGGGGCAGGAACAGCGTTGCCGTGCAGCCACACCAATGCTCCGGCAGCAGGAGGTCGACGATGACGACTATCATGCGGGCACCGGGTTGGTACATCCAGGGACCCGGTGTGATCGGCAGGCTTCAGGAATATGGTTCGCCGCTGGGCAACGAGTTCCTTGTCGTGGCCGAAGAGCAGACCATGGCGAGAATGCGAGGCCTGGTCGAGCAGGCATTCGAGGGCACGGGGTCCATCCTCATCTACGAAGAGTTCTCGGGGATCTGTACCGGATCGGAGATAGACCGCCTCACGAGGGTTGCTGATCTCAGTTCATGTGACGTCGTCCTGGGGATCGGAGGCGGTCGGGCAATCAACGCCGCACGCGCCGTCGCGGCGATACAGCGACTGCCCCTCATGGCCGTTCCGACGACGGCAGCTACTGGAGCCCCGTGCAGTTCGATATCGATGCTCACGGACGAGAACGGTGTCTTCCAGGAATTCCGGGTCTATCCGGTGCACACGGCGGTCGTCGTGGTCGACAGCGCTGTCATCGCGCAGGCCCCGGCGCGTTCGCTGGTGGCGGGCATGGGCAATACCGTCGCCACATGGCTGGGAGCAAGAGCGCATCGCCAGTCGGAGAGGGCAAACCTGTTAGGCGGTACAGTTTCACTGTCTTCCTACGCCTTGGCCAGGCTGGGGTACGATACTGTGCTCGCAGATGGTCTTCGTGCCCTGGTGGCGGCACAGAACGGCTTGGCGACGCGGGCATTCGAGCACGTGCTCGAGGCGAGTATCTATTGTTCGGGGATGGCCTTTGAGAATGGCGGGTGGGCCCCGGCCCACAGCATAGGTAACGCTCTCACTGTGCTGCGGGAGGCGCGAGAGCAGTCGCATGGCGAGCTGGCAGCGTTCGGCAGTATCGTGCAGCTGGTCCTGGAAGACGCTCCGCGCGAGGAGATGGACGACATCATGAACCTGTTCCTGAGCACCGGCCTGCCCATGACGCTGGAGGAGCTGGGGCTCGAAAATACGACCAGGTCGGCGTTGCAGGAGGTTGCCGAGGCGGCGTGTGCTCCAGATAACTTCATGTCGGCTATGCCCTTCGACGTATCGCCTGCCGACGTCCTGGGGGCAATCCTCGCCGCCAGTGTGACCGGTCACCTGTATCAGGAAGAGGGCGATGGTCACGCCGGTCACGAAGAGGAAGAGGACTGACATGGCTCAAGGCAGCCTGAGGATGGATGCCGGCGCGTGCCTCGTCAGCGAGGAGATGGCGCAGTACTTCCTGACCGTGGACGGCCAGCCGGGAACGTACATCCTGGGAGACGCGTCCGCTTCCTCTGTGCGGGCGCCGCAGGTCGACCGCAATCGCATCTTCAGGGCTCGTCTTGGGGGGGACACCACCGATCAGGGCATTGAGCGGCTCCTGCTGCCGTTTCGTCGTGCCGCCGTGCCGGTCACCTGGTATGTCGACAGCTGTTCCAGGCCCAATGACCTCGCGACACGGCTGGTGAGTCATGGACTTGAGCTGCGTTACTTCTGGACGGGTATGGCCCACCCGCTTGACGGCTCAGCGGGGGCGGAAGAGGCGCCGTCGGACATCACCGTTGTCGAGGCAGTCTCAGCGGATGAACGGGAGCAGTGGATGCACGTCGTGCTCGAGGGATTCGGCCTGACACAGTTTCATGACCTGGAGTCGCTGCTCACGGGAACGGGTGTCCTCTCTGGCCGCTGGCATCGCCTGATGGCATTGCAGGACGGAACCCCGGTGGGCGGCGCACTGCTGTTTGCAGGTGACGGCGTGGCAGGACTGCACTGGCTTGGTGTGCCGCAGATGTTCCGAAAACGTGGAGTGGGCATCCTGCTCAGCCGGGAGGCTCTGGCCCGGGCAGCTCGCATGGGCTACTCGCACCTGGTGTTGCAGGCGAACCCCGATGTGGTGCAGTTGTATATCCGGCTGGGCTTCGATAGTGTAGGAGATATCGCCGTATTCGACTGGCGTCCCGGGATCGGCGCACTAACAGTGGAGCCGGACTAGCGGTGGCGAAAAGGTACAATGCTGATACCGTCTGTCCAGCGTGTCGTGCTGGGGACGGTAAGGAGCAAGGGACATGAAAAAGACAAGGGAACGCATCATCGGGAGAGGCAACTGGCTGGTCCTGCGCGAGGACACCTTCGTGAGCGATAGTGGCGAAGAAGTGCATTGGGAATGCATCTCCCGCACCTTGGACACATACGTCGTCGTGGTCGTGGCGCGGCTGATGCCCAGCGGACGGTACGTGTTGCTGCGGCAGTATCGCCAGCCCATCGAGAATACCGTCATTGGGTTCTGCGCAGGTGCTGCGCCGGCGGGAAGCGACCCCGAGGTTGAGGCTCTGCGCGAATTGCGTGAAGAGACGGGATTCGTCGGCCGCATCGTCGCGTCGAGCGGCCCCTTGAAGGTGAACGTCGGGATGTCCAACGACGACCAGTATATCTTCAGTGCCGAGATCGACGAGACGGATCCCCGCAACCAGCATCCTCAGCAGGAGCTGGAGCCGAGTGAGGAAATCGAGGTCGTCCTGTTGATGGAGGATGAGATTCCATCCTTCCTCCAGAGCGAGCAGGCTTCGGGTCAAACCGTGGGACCAGGGGTCTGGTACATGTTTGGAGCACTGCCCACCCTGGCGCGGCATGCTTGAACCCATCTGTCACAGGTGCTAGTCTAAAAGAACGCGCCGGTCCGGCGCGAAAGGGGTGACGCATGCACAGTTTCGAGTTCTACAATCCGACGCGGGTGATCTTCGGTCGCGGGACCGTGCAGCAGGTAGGCCCGGCCATCGCTCGCGAAGGCGCTCACAAGGTGCTGTTGATAGCCGGCGGCGGTTCCATCCGTGAGAACGGCGTCTACCAGGCTGTTACCCAGTCCCTGAGCGTGCTGGGTATTGATGTCGTAGAAGCCTGGGGTGTGCGGCCCAACCCTGAGCTGGCGCTTGCCGAGGAGCTGGTGCAGATTGCCCGTGAGCAGCACGTGGATGGCGTGCTGGCTGTCGGCGGCGGCAGCGTCATCGACACGGCCAAGTGCGTGGCGGCGGGTGTGTATGTCGACAACCTCTGGAGCTGTTTCGAGAAACGGTGTCCGATCGACAAGGCGCTCCCGGTCTTCGTTGTTCTGACGATCTCAGCTTCCGGCAGCGAGATGGACCCATGGGCTGTCCTGACTGAGAGCCAGCAGCACAGGAAGTGGAGCATTTCCTCTCCTGTCCTCTATCCCCGGTTTGCGATCGTAGATCCGAGCGTGCAGACCAGCCTGCCGTGGCGCCAGACCGTGAACGGTGCTATCGGCGTCCTCAGCCACATCATGGCCACCTACCTGGTGGGGTCGTTCGAGGAAACGACGCTTGCACTCGACGAGGGGCTGATGCGCACGGTCATCAAGATGGTAGACCGACTGCAGGCAGACCACGCGGACTACGGCGCGCGCGCGAACCTCGCGTGGGCTGCGACGCTGGCCATGAACGGTCTGAGCGCCGCCGGCATCGAGGACAGCGACTGGTCTGCCCGGAGCATCGAGTCCGCGATGAGTGCCCTGCACCCCGAAGTAGCCCACGGGGCCGGCATGGCGGTCATCCTTCCCGTCTGGATGACCTACGAGCGCGAGAACAACCCCGGCCAGTTCCAGCGGTGGGCAAGGACTGTCTGGGGCGCGGGTACAGTCGAAGAAGGCATCACGGCCATGAGGACGGCTTTTCAGCGTTGGGGCGCTCCGTCGACGCTGGGAGACCTGGGCATTGCAGCTGGTGAGCTCCGCGACATCGCGTTCAATGTGCTTTCAGAGGGTCCGCTCGGAAAACTGCGCATCCTGACGGCGCGCGACGTCGTCGAACTGCTCAAGCCGGTTCTCTAGGTGCGGGGCAGTGCAGCCTGACGTGTCCATGAAACAATCACTGCGTATGGCATTTCTGGAACTGGTTGTGAGCGTTGTCCTGGGAGGGTTGCATGCTGCTGCCGGGTAGCTGGGTGGGAGCGAAGCTGGGCAGCGGTGCCAGCGATGGCAGGGGAGACATCATCGGTGCCCTGTTTGGCAGTGTCCTCTCCTACCCCGTGGGATTCGTGGCCAGCTGGTGGCGTGGCGATTGCGTTTTCCTCACAACCTGTGGCTAGCCATCTTGGGCGCAGTCCCGGGACTGGTGCTGGTTCTCCTTCTGGCAGAGCCGTTGCGCCTCAATCGGGATTCGCGTGTGATAGGGACGCTCCTGTATCTTGTCCCGAGCGTGGCAGCCCTGTTCGGTTTCAACCAGACGTGGCACACCTTGCCGCGGGTGGGCTGTGAGAAGAAGCTCCAGCCGCAGACAGTCACTCTGTCGTTCCCGCATACGCGGGAATGACAGACCAAGGGACTCATATGTGCAGGAACGACAGACCAGAACATGTCGACGACGCAGTGCTCGATGATGCTGTATACTGAGGTCCAGGTTCCCTGACTGGCACAAGGAGCAGTATGGCGGTACAAAAGCACACTCTTCACGTGATCCTGGCACTACTGGCGATAACGGCGCTACTTGCTGGAATCGCCGCTGTGTCACGTGCTCTGCCCACATACTCCGTCGTTACTGATGATCCTGCGAACCCTTCGGCATCAGGGACTGCCGACCACCCCGTTCCTGCGCAGCGCGTGGTGCCTCCGATACCTCTCCAGCCGCAGCCCGACCTCGACAAACCCCTCAACATCCTGTTGCTTGGGGCCGACTCCCGCGAGAAGGATGACCCCGGGCGCGCAGACACGATCATGCTGGTGCGGCTGGACCCGGCGACGAAGCACGTACGCCTGCTGTCGTTTCCGCGCGACACGCGCGTCACGATCCCCGGCCACGGCGTCAACAAGCTGAACCAGGCTTCGAGCGGATACTACCGTGGCGGCGGGACCAGCCTGTTGGTCGATACCATCACAACAGACCTGCTGCCGGGTCTCCGGATTGACTACATCGTCAAGACCGATTTCGCAGGGTTCGCCGCCATCATCGACGCCCTGGGCGGCGTGACCATTGACGTTGAGGAGAGGATGTTCTACAAAGGGGTCGATGTACTTATCGATCTGCAGCCTGGCATCCAGCATCTCGACGGCGAGCAGGCCTTGGAGTATGCTCGGTTCAGGATGGATGCCATTGGGGACTTCGGCACGTGGTCCGGCGAGGACCACGGGCGTGTGGCGCGCCAGAAGAAGCTCCTGGCAGCCGTCATCGACCAGACGAAAGAGGTGCGGACGCTGCTGCGCCTGCCTGCCATCATCCGGGCTGTGCAGGCTGCGGTGACGACCGACATGTCGTTCAACGTCATGGCACGCATCGCAATGACCTACAAGGACGTCGGGGAGACAGATGTGGAATCGGTCCCCTTCCCCGGGCTGCCGGAGGATGTGGACGGCATATCGTACGTCATCCCCAGCACCAATTTGCTCCGGACGACGACAGGGCCGCTCTTCGGCGTTGCCGTCCCCTCTGGACCGTCCGCGGACTGAACCCCGTGCTGACATCGCTCCTGGACGCAAAGGAGCCCCGCGCCGCGGGGCTCCGACGAGGCGTGGATGATCCTTCCGGGGGACCTACAACCCGGCTAGCTCCTGGTCGAGCTTCTCACGCTGCCAGAGGTCGTGTTCCAGCAGACGGCCCTTCACAAGGATGCCAGGCCGGGCTCCGCGGGCAAGGTAGCCCTCAGGATCTCCTGCGGCGTCCACTTCGGCGAGCGGCATGCCGAGCTTCTCGGCGACATACGTGCCGGTCTGGCTTAGGACGCGGTATTGAAACGGGCATGAGAGAGGTCCGAGCAGTACGGTGACACGTGCCTTATCGTCGGGTAATGCGGTCGTCGGGATTGCGGCCACAAGGGTCGGGGTCCAGACGGTTTCCGGCAGGAAGGGCTTGAACATCAGGTCAGGATCACCATCCACGTGGACAAACCCGTGGTGCAGGTAGAACAATTCGGCGGACTGCTGACCTTCGGCCTCGCCGTGAAAGGCCATGGCAGCCATGCCGTCGGCAGGCTTGCCGTCGAACCAGCGATGCTGGCGCTGCATGGTCGTCTCAACCTCTGCAAGAAGCTTGCTGCCGATGCCGCGTCCCCATCGGGACTTCTTGGGGACCCAGATGCAGTCGATGACGGCCACACCCACGCCCATGGGGTCGCGGTCGGGATGACACTGGATCATGCCGATAGGGTCGGCGCCGTTGTAGGCGACCCAGGCAAACGTGCCCAGCTCGGCAAGACGGTCGCGTACCCACTGTCTCTTGGCCTTGGTCGCCCGTTCCCACAATGGATCGGATTTCGCGCCTTCTCCTGCACATATCGTGGCAATGTCGCCAGCGTTGCGTACTGCTACCGGAAGAATCCTTGTAGCGCTCATGAAGGCCTCACAATGCGTTGAATACCTTCTCGGCGAAACCGAGGAAGTGGTAGAGGTGCACTCGGGTCCTGTCGTCGAGGACGGCGTCACCGGTGAAGCGCCCAAAGACCTGATGCTGAACGGTCTTGATGACGCCGATATCAGTCTTGGCATGGCGGTCCAGGATGGGCTCGAAGTCCATGTCGAATCGACCGTCGCTGCTCACGAACTCCCACGGCTTGAGGAAGGAGTCCGGCCGAATCTGGAAGTCGATGCGGTCGAACTTGTGAACCCTGCCGTCCCAGAAGATGGCGTTCTCGCTGGCGGCGCTGGTGTCACCAAACCCGTAGCCGATGTTGAATCCGAAGGAATGCCCGTCGACACGGCCAGAGCCGGAACCCCAGTACCAGGT
The DNA here is from genome assembly GCA_026390195.1 of Caldisericota bacterium. GTDB lineage: Bacteria > Caldisericota > Caldisericia > Cryosericales > Cryosericaceae > Cryosericum. The sequence goes on along the minus strand of JAPLGK010000162.1, from coordinate 1,590 downwards.
GTTGCGGTACGTCCAGACACCCCGACCCCAGTCGAGGACGCCGGCCGAGGTCTGTGGATCGAAGGCATGGTTCACGCTGCCGACGGTGACGGTTCCGGTCGCGGGCATGCAGTTGACTTTCTGGTTGTAGTAGAAGGCCTTCGGCGCACACTCGAACGGGGTCAGGATCACCATGCTTTCCAGTGCTGGGTCCTGGTCCAGTATCAGGCTGCCTTTGATTCCCTTGCCATGGTCGAAACCCGGGAAATCCAGAGTCAGCACGCGTGACGCAGGGTTGCGGATGAAGCGCATGTCGATGCGACTGTCCTTGTACGCGATGTCACCTGTCTCGGACGTGCGCGGCAGGTTGAGCGACCCGCGGGTGAGCGGCTTCATGATGGCTTCCGTGACCTCAGTCCGGTTCACGAAATCCAACCAGGTCACCGAGATGTTGGCCAGGTAGCCGATGTCTGAGATGGTCATGGCTACGCCGTAGTCCGGGGTCAGGACACAGTAGTAGTCCCACTCCTTGATGCGCAGCCGGCTTGCGGCGATGCGTTCGCGGTTGTAGGTGGCCACCAGCCGGCGTGCCCATCCCTTCTCGTTCAGTTCGCCCTTGTCGTTCAACAGGTCCACGTGCGTAGTCAGTTCATGCTGCATCGACATCCCCTTTTTCGGTACGGCGCGCCATTACTGGCAGTCGGTGCGCGTCAATCCGAGTGGCTCTTTCCGTTCTAGCCAGTCCTTGCGTGCCCAGTCCTTGGACTTCCAGGGCATGTTCTGCGGCGTGACCATCGGCAGGATGTCGCGGAAGAACGCCAGACGCTCGACGCTTGTCATCGGCACGAAGTCCTCGGCGAGGTCGATGTTGCCGTCGAGCTGTTCGATCGTGGAGCAGCCGGTAATGACGGTGGTGAGCGGCAGACCCATGCTGTACCGCAGCGCCCGTTGCCAGTCGGCAGCCAAGGCCTTGTAGCCCAACACCTTCATGCCCACGACGCCCATGCATTTCTCGAGCGCAAGTGGCAGAAACTCCTCTGCGAAGCTGTAGATGAAATGATCCAGCGCCGAGACGGCGCACAGGGCTGTGTCGAAAGGAAATCGCCGTATAGCCTCGAGAAGCACCTGGGGATTTGCATGTCCCGAGATACTGATGAACCGGACCAGCCCCTCGTCACGCGCCTCGATCAGGGCCTGGAGCGCCCCGCCATTGCCGGTCATGGCATCCAAACGGTCAAAGCTGGAGACGTTGTGTAGACGCACTTCTTCTACGTGGTCGGTCGGCAGTCGTTCGAGGCTCGCCTCGAGCTGCCGACGGGCACCGTCCCGCGTGGTCTCATTGACCTTGGTCGCTATCCACATGTCCGTGCGCCGCCTGGTTGCCACCAGCCCGACACGCCGTTCGCTTTCGCCCTCCGAGTAGGCAGGAGCCGTGTCAAAGTACCACACGCCGCGTTTCAGGGCCTGTTCGAGGATGGCAACAGCCTGATCCTGGCTGCAGCTTTCCTCATCCACCAGTCGCTGGCATCCGAGGCTCAGAATCGGGAGTTCGACACCGGTCTCGCCAAATGGTCGTTTCTCCGTGAGGTTCCTCCCTTCCGCGGTGAGGCC